>JAGBCU010000042.1 GCA_017937865.1 Clostridia bacterium
GAACATAAAGTTAACTACCTGCCCCAGCCGTACTGTATATAATGTTATAAACATATTGATAAAACGTTCTTCCAATACGCCCCACCCGAGAGGTCGAAAAAATTTGTACTTTCTAGGACGAACGACCTTGTACTGCTACATGCGCTTAGCACATCATCTTTGCGATTTATATGCCCGAACTCGCGTATCTTTATACGCTTCGGGGCATCCAAATCACAAATCTGACGCACTAATCACAAAAATATACAGAGGTTCATTTGAGCCTCTGTTTTTTTATCCAAACTCACGTACCTTTGTACGCTTCGGGGTTCATAAAACAAAAAATCAAAGCACACTACAACAAAAATATTGCTGAATGTTTTACAGAGGTTCGAAAGAGCCTCTGTTTTTTTATCCTTTTTTGCATAAAATGTTAAAATAAGATTACAATTTTATAAAAAACTTGTATATCGGGTTTTATTGTGATATTATACCAATACTAAAACTAAAGGAATTGTTACGATGAAAAAATCCAAGCAAACTATATTTTCAATTGTGTTTTTGCTGATTGTGCATACAGTTTTATGCGATATATATAATTATACCTATTTTTCTAATGAATTCGATTTTGCGGGGAAGTTTACCGGTGTCGTTTATTGGGCGATTTTAATCGGTACGTTTCTTGCAGGGCCGTTTATTTATTATGTTGCCGGTAGACTTCGTAAAAATAAGGGCGACAAGAAGCTTACTGTAAAGCTTGTGTTTATAATAAATATTTTAGTTACGGCGTTTGGCGTTGCAGCATTTTTTAATGAGCAATGGCTTGATGTTTATAGAATAATTAATGCACCGTCATATCTTTATTATTCATTGTTTTCGGATGCGGTTATGTACGTAGCAGTGCCCGCAATGGTTATTTCAAGTATATTTCCTGCGTTCTTCTTTAAAATCGGTTACCTTAATAAACCTCGAACTAATAATGAAATAACTATGGACGAGGTCGAGAAAAAATGCAAAGAAGAAAAAACGTTGTAATTTAATAATGAAAGAAAAATCCGACAGTAACTTGATTGCTTCAGTTGCTGTCGGTTGTTTCTTTATTTTGTATTGTTAAATTGTTCCGTTAAAAAACGCATCTTTAAACCATACGTCTTTCACTTCAAATTCTTTACCGTTAAGGTAATTAAGAATACCTGCATCGGTTTTGAAATCAAAGGCTAATTTATATGAATAAAGAAACTGCTTTTTGTATCCGCCGAATTGCTTGTTCTGGGCATTTGTGCCGTATTTTCCGTCACCTAAAAGGGGAGTGCCTAAATGGGAAAAGGTTGCCCTTATCTGATGAGTTCTTCCTGTAAGCAATTCAACCTCTAAAAGTGAAAGCCCGTTTTTGTAACCTAGCACATTGTATTTTGTTGAAATGTGCTTCGATTTATCGGTAGCCTTATCGCTTATGTAAACCTTGTTCTGCTTTTCGTTTTTCTCAAGGTAGCCCTCAACAAGACCACTGGCGCTTTTCAATCTTCCTATAACTACGCATAAATAAAGCTTGTGAAGCTCTCTGTTTTTTAGCTTTTCGTTTAAAATACGTAAGCTTTCAGAATTTTTCGCCGCAATGATAATTCCCGAGGTGTTTCTGTCGATTCTGTTTACAAGTGCGGGAGCAAATGAGGCTTCTTCGTCAGGCTTATAATCACCCTTTTCGTAAAGATAACGTTTAATTCTTGTTATTGCAGTATCGGTGTAATTATCTTCATCAGGATGAGATAAAATTCCCGTAGGCTTATCAACAAGAATTATGTTTTCGTCTTCATATACGATATTTAAATTTTTGCCCGCACTTAAAAAATCGTATTTTGGCTTCGCTTTTTCGAAAAACTCATCGTTAATATACATTGAAACTACATCGTTTTCGTTAAGCTTGTAAGAAATATCAGAGCGTTTGCCGTTAACCTTAATCCTTTTGCTTCTTATATATTTGTACATAAGCGATTTAGGAAGCAGGGGAACGGATTTTGTGATGTATTTATCCAACCTCTGCCCTGAATCATTTTTATTTATTGTAAATTCTTTCACTTGCTTTTCAACTCCGCAGCAATTTTCTCAAGTTTTTTAAACCTTCTGCTTACTGCAGAACGTGAAAGCTCAGGGTTCATAAGCTTACCTAATTCGTCAAGAGAAATATCGGGATTTTCAAGTCTCAGAGAGCATAACTCTGAAAGGTCTGTAGTCATATCGTCAAGCTTTATTTTTTGAAGAATTTCTTCAATAAGAGCGACCTGTTTAAGTCCTGCTTCAATTGAACGGCTCATATTAGCAGATTCAAAATTCGTTCGTCTGTTAATCTGATTTTTAATATCCTTCATAGCACGGGTTTGCATAACCTCCATAAAAGCATGGTTAGCACCCATAGTGCCGATATAATCTTCAACCGATTCTGCATCCTTGCTGTAAATAACGTAGCTGTTTCCGCGAATTATCTTTTTTGCTTTAAGACCTAAATCGTCGATGATTTGCATAAGGTCCGAACAAAGCTTTGCTTTTTGAACGTTAAATTCAATATGGTATTCTTTGTTGGGGTCGGTAACGCTTCCGCAAACAAGGAAAGCTCCTCTCAATAATGCTCTGGAACAACAGTCGTTGTTGGATTGCTCAAGATTTGAAAGGTTGATTCTTAACGAAAGCTCCTTACCGGTATAACCGAAATATTCTAATACTTTAATTCGTTCAGCCCTTGTAGGAATAAGTATTTTATAATTACCTGCATTTGTGCAAGTCATATTCGGTGTTACACCTGTAAGGTCGCGTATACTTGTGCAGTAATGTTCAGCCACAGATTGAAACTCTGTCATTAAGGATATTTCGCTTAATGAAAAAGAGCGACCGAATAAAAGCATACCGAAAGCCTCCGCCTTGTAACAGCAGGCGGAGGAAATGTTTTGTGAAAGCTCTTTTTTTACATCCGATGAGAAAGACATATTTACCTCAATATAATAACTTCCGGTTCTAATGTAACACCGGTATTTGTTTTAACTGTTTCTTCGATATGAGCCATAAGGTCAAGAATATCCTTAGCGGTTGCGCCGCCTTTGTTTATAACAAAGCCTGCATGCTTTTCGCTGACCTGAGCACCGCCTATTGAAAAGCCTTTTAAATTACATTGTTCAATAAGTGCACCTGCGAAATGACCTTCGGGTCTTTTAAAGGTACTGCCTGCACTGGGGTACTCTAAAGGTTGCTTACTTTTTCTTCTTGAAAGGAAATCTTCCATTGTAGCTTTAATAACTTCTTTATCTGCTTTTTTAAGCTTCATTTTTGCGGAAACTATAATGCAACCGTTGCTTTTGTAAATTGAGTGCCTGTACGAAAGGTCTGCTTTATTAACAGTGATTGTTTCAAGCGCTAAATCGGGGGTGATATGGGTTATTTCTGTTATAACATCTTTAACCTCTCCACCGTAAGCACCCGCATTCATAAATACAGCACCGCCACAGGTACCGGGGATACCGTAAGCAAATTCAAGGCCTGAAAGAGAATTCTCTAAAGCAAATTTGCAAAGGGTAACCATTTTCGTACCTGCGGAGCAGAGGATTGTTTCGTCGTCAAGAAGAGAAATTTCGCTCATAGCATCACTGATTTTTACAACCGCCTTATCAAGACCGCAATCAAGAGCTAAAAGATTTGTTCCGTTACCCATAACGGTATACGGGATATTATTAGCTTTAATAAATTTAAGTATTTCTACAAGCTGATTGGTTGAGCAGGGCTCAACTAAAACAGGACAAGCACCGCCTGTTTTAAAAGAAGTATGGTTGCAAAGAGGTTCATTTAATGTTGCTTTGCAACCGATTTCTATAGCTTTATTATAGAGGTTTGTAAAAATTGTTTCGGAATTAATTTTAATCACCGTCATTCATTATTCATCAAGTAATGCTGCACCGATAATACCTGCGTCGTTACCTAATTCAGCAGGAAGAATAGAAGCTTGCTTGTCAGCGTATACGCTGTAACGCTCTGCTTTAACTATCTCACGGATAGGCTTGAGAATTTTTTCACCCTGACCGCTTATACCGCCACCGATACAAACTGCTTCGGGCTGAAGAGCGTTGATAACGTTTGCAAGACCGATAGCAACGTAGTAAAGATATTTGTCAACAACTGCTTTCGCAACAGCATCGCCCATATCGAGAGCATCGAAAATTGATTTACCGTCTACTTTGTTAAGGTCACCCTCACAGGTTTTCCAAAGAAGACTGTCTCTGTTGCCTTCCATAGCTTCTACTGCCTGTGAAACAAGTGCTGTTGCAGAAGCGTATTTTTCCCAACAACCCTTTCTGCCACAGTTACAGGGAATACCGTCAACGTTAATAACCATATGACCCATTTCACCACCGCAGAAGTTACTGCCGCGATAAATTTTACCGTCAATGATAATACCGCTACCAACACCTGTGCCGAGAGTTATAGCAACAAAGTTTTTAACACCGTTACCGCAGCCTGCAACTGCTTCGCCGAGAGCTGCAGCGTTAGCATCGTTTTCAAGGTATACGGGTTTATTTAATCTTTCTTCAAGCATCTGCTTTGCAGGCACATTGTGGAATTTAAGATTGTTTGAAAATTCAATAGCACCTGTATCTTTGTTAACTGAGCCGGGAGTACCGATACCGACTGAAATAATCTCATCATAAGAAATTCCGGAATCTGCGACTGCCATATCAACTGCTTCTTTAATAGAATCAAAAATTTCTTCAGCGGGGCGGGGGGCACGTGTTTTTACTTTGCCTCTGCCGATAATTTTATAATTTTCGTCAATAACACCTGTGGCGATATTTGTACCGCCTAAATCAACACCGATTCTGTACATAATAAAAAACTCCTTGATATTAATATATAATGAGGTGATACCTCGTTAATTCCATGCATCTACTTCTTTAGGCTGAACATCCGGGTCTTCCATGCCCAACTGTTGCATAAGCTCTCTTGCTGCATTGTAGCCCATTTTTTTCTGACGGTTGTTCATAGCGGCAATTTCAATGATAATCGCTAAGTTTCTACCGGGCTTAACGGGAACTGTTGTAGAGGGAACTTTTATACCTAAAATAGAAATGTATTCATCCTCAAGACCTAAACGGTCATAAGCCTTTTGGCTATCCCACTGCTCTAACTGAATTACCATATCAATTTTTTCAGTAAGCTTAACTGAACCGATACCGAAAATGTTTCTTGCATTTACGATACCGATACCGCGAAGCTCAATGAAGTGGCGGATGTTATCAGGGGAGGTGCCTATAAGAGTTTTAGAGGAAACCTTTTTGATTTCAACGGCATCGTCTGCTATTAAACGGTGACCTCTTTTGATGAGTTCAACTGCGGTTTCGCTTTTACCTGCGCCGCTGTCACCTAAAATAAGAATACCTTCACCGTAAACCTCAACCATAACGCCGTGGCGAGTGATACGTTCTGCAAGCTCTGTTCCGAGATAAGAGATAATTGTTGCCATAATCTCTGAGGTCGGAACGGGAGAACGTAAAAGAGGCACCTCGTGCTTCTTTGCGTATTCGAGCATAAGGGGAGAAGCATCCAAACCGTGAGTGACAATTGCTGCAGGCGGTTTTAGGCTGAAGAAAAAATCGAGCCTTTCTCTTGCAATTGCTTCGTCAAGCTCCTGAAGATAGCTTGTTTCGGCGAGACCGATAAATTCAATTCTTTCTTTATCAAAGTATTTATCGTATCCGCTGGCAAACAAAAGACCCGGACGGTTAACCTCCTGAGAACGAACTACAAGCTCTTTTGCAGGCTTATCGGGAAGATATAAAACTTCAAAGGAATGAGCTTTGATTATTTTATCAAGCTGAACAGAATAGTTGCCGTTCAAAAGAATCCCTCCATATATATTATTGTATATCAGATTTCATTATAAAACAAAAAATCACATATGCCAATAGAATTTTGAAAAAAAGTTTGTTGTAAGGTGATTTTTTAAAAACAAGGTTTGCTTGATTAGTACATAATATTTATAAAAAACTGTTGACATTTGAAAAGGGGTGTGCTATAATCCCTTTACCTCTCAAAGAGGGTTCTTTTTTTGTGCCCTGATTTTAGCACAAAGAAAACCTCTCGGCAAGCGATGGGATACGCCCTTTGCACCGAGGCGAGAGGGAGGCTAATCAAAAGATGGAGGTGCCGTTATGAGAGTTAAAATCACACTTTCCTGCACAGAATGTAAACAGCGTAATTACAACACTATGAAGGAAAAGAAAAACAACCCCGACAGGTTGGAGATGAAAAAGTACTGCAGATTCTGCAAGAAACACACTCTCCACAGAGAAACAAAATAAGGAGGTAGCATTATGGCAGACGAGAAAAAGAATGTTGCTAACGAGGTTGCCTCTGATGCTGCAAAATCCGAAAAAAAGGCAAAAGAAAAGAAGCCTTCTAAGTTCTCACCCAAAAAGGTAGGTAAAGCTATCGCAAAGTTCTTTAAAGACCTTAGAGGTGAAACAAAGAAAATCGTATGGCCGGGCCGTAAGATGGTTATCAAGAGCACAGGTGTTGTTCTTGCAGCTATTCTTGTTGTTGGTGCTGGTATCTGGATTCTTGACTTTGCTCTTTCAGGTGCTATTACAGCTTTAGGCAAGGCAGCTGAAAACACAACAGAGGTTACTGAAACTGTTACTGATGATGCTTCTGAAGAAGATGCAGAAGAAGAACACGATCACGACCACGACCACGAAGAAGACGAATCGACAGAAAAATAATCCGATTCATTACTTAATTTCAGTATTTTCGGAGGTGTACTATGGCTGTCGAAGCAAGATGGTTTATTATCCACACTTATTCAGGCTATGAGAATAAGGTTGCGGAGAATATCGAAAAAATCGTTGAAAACCGTAAGATGCAAGACAAGATTTTCGGTGTTTGTATTCCTCTTGAAAAGGTTGTTGAAGTCAGAGATGACAAAACAGTTGAAGTAGAGAGAAAGATTTTCCCCGGATACGTTGTTGTTAAGCTTGCAGTTGAATACAGCGATAAAGAGGGCGAAGAAAACGTTCTCAAAGTGCCCGATGAAACTTGGCATGCTATTCGTTATACAAGAGGTGTTACAGGCTTCGTAGGTCCTGACGGAAAACCCGTTCCGCTTACAGCAGATGAGGTTAAGAAGTTAGGTCTTGAAAAGACTGACTCTGAGGATGGCGATATCAGCAGAGTTGTTACAGAGGTTTCTTACAGTGAGGGTGACCTTGTTACTATCACAGATGGTATTATGGAAGGTAACTCAGGTGTAGTTGAAGCAATTGATACTGCTAACAACGTTGTTCGCGTTATTGTTTCATTTATGGGTAAGGAAGCTCCTGTTGAGCTCCCGCTCAATCAGGTAAAAAAAGCGATTGATTAATCGCAATTAATTTGGTAATCAGAGGTATATCCTCTGTTATATGCGATACGCTTGTGTCGCGTGTGGGAGGAGTAAGGCGAGCTCTTATTCCGCCATACCACGAATTTTGGAGGTGCAAAAAATGGCTCAAAAGGTTGTAGGTTTTATTAAATTGCAAATTCCCGCCGGTAAAGCAACCCCGGCACCCCCTGTTGGCCCTGCTTTAGGTCAGCACGGTGTAAACATTATGGCATTCACAAAGGAATTCAATGAGAGAACAAAAAATGATATGGGTCTCATCATTCCTGTTGTAATCACTGTTTATGCCGACCGTTCTTTCACTTTTATTACAAAGACTCCGCCTGCTGCTGTTCTTATTAAGAAGGCTTGCGGAATTGAAAGCGGTTCAGGTGTTCCGAATAAAACGAAGGTTGCAACAATTACCGGAGAGCAAGTTAGAAAAATCGCTGAACAGAAAATGCCCGACCTTAATGCTGCTGATATTGATTCTGCAATTTCTATGATTGCAGGTACAGCTCGTAGCATGGGCGTTACTGTAGTTGATTGATGCTCCCGGGTGGGAGGTAAATCCGATTTAACCACTCTATTGGGAGGAATTTAAGTTATGAAACATGGTAAAAAATATGTAGAGAGTGCAAAACTCGTTGATAAATCAAAGCTCTACGAAGTTGCAGAAGCTCTCGAGCTTGCAGCAAAAACTGCAAGTGCTAAATTCGACGAAACTGTTGAATTACACGTTCGCCTTGGTGTTGACTCTCGTCACGCTGACCAGCAGGTTAGAGGTGCGGTTGTTCTCCCCAACGGTACAGGTAAAAACGTTCGTGTAGCTGTTTTCGCTAAAGGTGATGCTGCTAAGGCTGCTGAAGCAGCAGGTGCAGACATCGTTGGTGATACTGACCTTCTCGAAAAGGTACAGGGCGGCTTCATGGATTTCGATGTATGTATTGCAACACCCGATATGATGGGACTTGTTGGTCGTCTTGGTAAGGTGCTTGGTCCCAGAGGTCTTATGCCCTCTCCCAAGGCTGGTACAGTTACTCCTGATGCAGCAAAAGCTGTTGAAGAAGCAAAAGCTGGTAAAATTGAGTACCGTCTTGACAAAACAAACATCATTCACTGCCCCATCGGTAAGGCTTCTTTCGGTGGCGAAAAGCTTACAGAAAATGCTATGGCTCTTCTTGATGCTATCATCAAGGCAAAGCCCGCAGCAACAAAGGGTACTTACATCCGTTCATGTGTAGTTGCTACTACAATGGGCCCCGGTATCCGCGTAAACGCTGCTAAGCTTGTTGGTTCTTCAGCAAATACTGAAGACTAATAAAAAAATACTTGACATACCGTTTTAGGTATGGTATATTACTTGTGCTGTTCTAAAGACAGCAGGTGCAAATTTGTTTAATGGTTCTGACCGCCTGCCGAGGAATGTGCGTATTTACTCTTTATATTTATGAGTTTTTATGCCCTTCTCGTGCTATGCGGGAAGGGCATTTGAAATTGGCAAAAAAATTTAACGGAGGTGAATTAGTTTGCCAAGTGTAAAAGTTTTAGAAGCAAAAAAAGCAGAAGTTGCTGCTATCGCTGAGAGACTTCAGGGTGCATGTGCAGGTGTTATCGTTGACTACAAAGGTATCAACGTTGCTGATGACACAGCTCTCCGTAAGGAACTTCGTGAAGCAGGTGTTGAGTATACTGTTTCTAAGAATACAATGATCGAGCTCGCTATTAAAGATACAAGCCTTGAAGGTCTTTCTTCATGTCTTGCAGGTACAACAGCTCTTGCAACATCTAAGGATGATTACGTTGCTGCTGCAAGAATTCTTTGCAAGTTCGCATCAACTCACAAAGACTTCACAGTTAAAAGCGGTTTCCTCGATGGTGAGGTAATCTCTGTTGAAAAGGTTGACAGCCTTGCAAAGCTTCCCTCAAGAGAGGTATTGCTTGCTACTGTATGTAACGTATTTAATGCGCCTATCGCATCTTTCGCTCGTGCAGTTCAGGCTATCGTAGACAAACAGAATGGTGGCGACACCGCGGAAGCAGCAGCCGAATAATTGTTGCAAAATAATATTAAAAGCCAAAATGGCGAAATAATTGGAGGAAAATAAAATGGCATCTGAAAAGATTACTGCTATTGTTGAAGAATTAAAAACACTTACAGTTCTTGAGCTTTCTGAGCTTGTTAAGGCTGTAGAAGATGAATTTGGTGTATCCGCTGCTGCAGCTGTTGCAGTAGCAGCTCCCGTTGAAGCAGCAGCTGCTGCTGAAGAGAAAACAGAATTCGACGTTGTACTTGCTGAAGTTGGTGCAAACAAGATTGCTGTTATCAAGGTTGTTCGTGAGCTCACAGGTCTTGGCCTTGCAGAAGCAAAAGCTAAGGTTGACGGTGCTCCCGCTACTCTTAAAGAAGGCATCTCTAAGGATGACGCTGAAGCTGCTAAAGCAAAGCTTGAAGAAGCTGGCGCAAAAGTTGAAATTAAGTAATTTAATTTCTGATACTTACTCCCCGACACTAGTCGGGGAGTTTTTTTAATGTGTTGTCTTTTTGCACATTTTGCGATTTTCTGCCCACTCGCAGTATCTGTATACAGCTTCGGAGCAGAGAAATCACAAACTGCATCAAAAATACAACACATTACTGAAGGATGGTTTTTTTTGTGCATACGGCGTTTGCTCAGTGAGGAGTGAGCAAGGAGAATACTGGCGACCGGCGACTAAAATTTTCTGTCACAGCCACTTTTCTATTATCTGTTATCTTGCGAGGTTATCAGTAATTTTCTTATTAACTTCGTATCTATAATTCTTTGCGTAGTTACGTTTTATTCTCGTTCGGTAAACGGAAAATTACCGTAAATATGAACAAAAAAATGAGAGAAAGTTGTGCAAAATGTCAAAGTTTAACAAAAAGAAGAAAAAGTGTTTACAAAAATTATTTAATGTGCTATTATGTTGATGTAGCGAAGGTACGGAATATTCCCGCAAGGGTGTTCGGGTGTCTGAGGTACATAGTAAATGTATTACGGTGAGGGTGAAAAGACACTTACCTGTAATATTAAAAATTTATTTTTTAAAAGGAGTTGTTCGTAAATGTTTAAATTTATGAAGAGCAAAAAGGGTTTCACCCTCGTTGAATTGATGATCGTTGTTGTTATCATGGCTATCCTTGTTGCAGTTGCAGTTCCGATTTTCTCAGCTGTTACAAAGAACGCAAGAATTAAAACTTGTGCAGCTAACCGTCGTGAAATCGTTTCTCAGGTTAACGGTCTTCTTATGGGTAACGTTGATGGTTCTCAGCATACAGCTGGTGGTGGATTCAAAATTGAATCTAATGGTAAAGCTGGTACACTCACACTTGATGGTACACAGGGTGATCCTATTTACACCGTAGATAACTTTAAGTCTCTCTTCCAGGATGTTCCTTACTGCCCCGCAGCTAATGACACAGAAAAAGCAACTTACACAGTAACAATTACTGCTGCTAGTGCTACTGGTGATCAGGAAACAACAGCTAAGGTTTCTGTTGTATGTGATGGCGGTACAGATGGTGCAGGCGTTCACGTTTGATAATTAATTTAATTGTTGAACTAAAAGTTAATTAGATAATTTCTAGCTCCCGGAGAAATCCGGGAGTTTTTTCTTATGTGATTTTAACAAATGTGATGTGGTATATCAATGTGATTTTATAGGAAATTTGACAGTAAAATCTGCGAAAAAGTATTTACAAATTATAATTATTGTGATATTATTTTTATTGTTGAGTTACGGAAAATTCTCGCAAATGTATTTTTATTTATCATATTAATATGCGTTTGTTATTTATTTTGAGTTTTAGGAGTGTCTGGTTATGTTTAAATTGTTAAAAAGCAAAAAAGGTTTCACCCTCGTTGAATTAATGATCGTTGTTGTTATCATGGCTATTCTTGTTGCAGTTGCGGTTCCGATTTTCTCAGCTGTTACAAAGAATGCAAGAATCAAAACTTGTGCAGCTAACCGTCGTGAAATCGTTTCTCAGGTTAACGGTCTTCTTATGGGGAATATTGATGGTGAACAACATAAAGCTGAGGGTGGTTTTATAATCGAGTCAAATGGAAAAACTGGTGTCATTAAAAATGTAACTGGTTCCGATAGTGCATATACTGAAACAAATTTTGAAGCACTTTTCCAATCTGTACCATATTGTCCGGTTGGTAAGGACACTTCTGTAGCAACGTATACAGTAACTATTTCTGCCCCGTTAACCATTGGTATTAACGAAACTACGGCTAGCGTAAAAGTATTGTGTGATAAGCACCCAGTCGATGGAACGGAAGTTGCGTAATTAGATTTATTTTCTCCCGAGGCAACTCGGGAGTTTTTCTTTTTGTTTATTCATTATTGTTATTGCTTTTAAAAGTAGTTTGTGATAATATATAATTGAAATTTTGTGAGGTGAAATATATGTTATACAGATATTTTCTTTCAAAAAAAGGCTTTACAATGATGGAAATTCTAATCGTTGTTCTTGTTTTAGGAATCTTGGTTGGTGTTGCAGTGCCTGTTTATTCCGGTGTTGTTGAAAAAAGAAGAAAAGAAGATTGTGAAAATCAAAGAATTGTTGTTGAAGGTTTAGTTCTTGAAGCTATGACCGGTATGATGGATAACGGTAAAGCACAAAAAGATTCAAACGGTGAGCTTAAAATATATTTTAATAAAGTTCAAGGCGACCATAAAACAACTTACCCCGCAACTACAGGTGACGGTGATAACGCGTATGAAGGAAAAACTTGTTTCATTCTTGCTCCTACAGGTAACGGTTTAGTTGCTTTTACTCTTGGAGACCTCAGGGGTGGCTACAGGGATGTTAATATTAAAGATTACAGTGCTGGTTGCGATCAGGGCTATTTTCTAAAAAAAGAAAAGCTTAAAAATGTTATGTTCTACACTTATTGCGCTAACCACGAACCGCCGATTTGCCCATTCTCAGATGAGGATGATCCGATATATTATTACATTTTTGAAGACGGTACAGTGCTTTGCCCCAACGAAGCATGTCATTAGAATTAATTAAAACATTTAAAGCTTAACGTTTTTAAGGTGATATAATGAAGCTTAATGAAAATTATATTTTAAAAAATATTGCAGGGACTGCAGTTGTTGTTCCTGTCGGGGATGCTGTTAACGATATTAAGGGTATGATTACTCTTAACGGACCCGCAGAGATTATTTGGAAGGGCTTACAAAACGGTAAAAACATTGAAAGCATCGTAGAAGAGATTAAAAGTGAATACGATGCTTCAGAAGATGTCATTAAAAACGACGTTGATGCCTTCCTTAATAAATTAAGAACGTATAAAATACTTGTTGACTGATATCAGGAGTTTGTTTTGAAACTGAAAGTTGCGGATTTAATAGTAGAAATTAATATTCTTGGAGAGCTTCTTTTGTCTCGCGTTCAGCCTTATGTTTACGATGGTGAAAAGGCAGCAGATATTGTAATTGAAATTCCTAAAAGATATTACGAAAACAAACACAAGGAATTTCCTCATTTGTCATTTGAAGAGTGTGAATATCTCTGGAGTGGTTCAAGCTTTTATGAACAGCTTGTCGACTTTGATGGATTGATGCTTCATTCTTCGTGTGTAGAATATGAGGGTAAAGCATATTTGTTTTCTGCAAGATCGGGTACAGGTAAGTCAACCCACACTCACTTATGGCTCGAATATCTTAATGGTGCGAGAATTATAAATGACGACAAGCCTGCTATAAGATATATAGACGGTGAGTTTTATGCTTATGGTACGCCGTGGAGCGGTAAAACTGACGAAAGTGAAAACGTGGGTGTTCCGATTGCGGGGATAGCATTCCTCGAAAGAGGCGAAAACAGTATCAAAAGAATTCCGGGTATCCTGGCGTTAAAGCTCTTTATGGAGCAAACTGTAAGGTCAGTAAAAAAAGAAACGATGGAAAAAACTCTTGATTTGTTAGGTAAGATTTTAACTGAAATACCTATTTACCGTTTGACTTGTGATATGACTGAGGATGCGGTTAAGACGTCTTATAATGGTATGAAGGTTTAACAAGGAGAATTAATTGATGTCTGAAAAGAAAAAAAGCAAAAAAGGCAAAAAGATTGCTTTAGCCATAATATGTTTTGTTCTCATAGCTTGTATAGTTTTATTTGCAGTTGGTTTTAATTATTGGAAAAATTTACAGGAAGCAGAGCCTGTTGTTGAAGATACTCTTGTGTATGACTTTGACGATGAAACAATACCTGAAAAGCTTGAGGATGCTAAAGAATTTGAATTGATGTATGAAGGCGATTTCACCGACTTCAAAACAGGTATAAAGGATTGGGCAACAAATGGCGGAGAAATAATGTATGACCCTAACGTTATAAACGTTCTTTGCCTTGGTGTTGATACAAGAAATCAAAATACAATTTCCGGCCTTACAGATTCAATGATAATAATTTCTGTTAATAGAGAATTAGGTCGTATAACAATGACATCAATTATGAGAGATAGCTATGCTTATCTTGAATCTCCTAACGGTGTCGGTAGCTTTAATAAAATAAATTCCGCGTTCCCTTTTTATGGGGTTGAAAATTTGATAGATACAATAGAAGACCACTTTAAAATAAGGATTGACGGCTACGCAACGATAAACTTTGCCTTGTTTAAAGCGGCGATAGATAAGCTCGGTGGTGTAGGTGTGCCTGTGGCTCAATATGAAGCTGATTACATCAATAGGGTTTATGGTTTTGATATCAAAGCGGGAGAATATACGGTTTTGAACGGTGATGAAGCTCTTGCTTATTGCCGAAGCCGAAATTGCGATTCTGATGGTGACGTAAGCCGTACAAGAAGGCAAAGGACTTTGCTTACAAACCTTCTTTATAAGTTTTCTAGTGTAGAAACATCTGAAATTAAGGGTTACATTGAAACGTTTTTGCCTTACGTAAAAACAAGCTACAGTGAAGCTGAGCTTGTTTCGCTTGCAACAAAGGCTGTTGTTGGCGATTGGATGCATTTTCAGACGGAACAATACGTGGTTCCTGATGAGGCTTCAAGAAAAGCACATTCAGGTGATGTGTGGTATTGGGAAGTAGATTATCCTCTTGCGGCTCAGACTATGCAAAATAATATTTACGGAAAAACTAATATAGTTTTAAACGAAAACAGAAATCGATAATAAACAACAAATAAAAATCGGTGTTGCAGCTTGAGGGCTACAACACCGATTAATTATTTGTTTAATTAGATTTCAGGGATTTCAATAACAACTTCTTTGCCTGCATCTGAAGAACGGGCAATACCGTCAATAATAGCCTGATTATAAATAATCTGACTTGAAGGAACGGGTGAAGGAAGGTTGAATTCGATAGCATCAATGAATGAACGAATCTTTTTGTCAAAGTTATCGCCGTCATTTGAGCATTCGGGGATAACGGTTTCAACGCATTCACCTGCAATGTTATGATAAATAGTCATAGGACCGCCGATTGAACCGTTCCAGCATTCAGTTGAGGGAATACGAAGACCGCCCTCGGTACCCATAATAATTGTGTCACCGGGAGTGTCGCAATGCATTGCCCATGCAATACGGAAGTCGAGAACGATATCGCCTTCAAGACGAATGTAAGCCGCTGCAAAGTCATCAACACCGAAAACTTCAGTGTATTCAGGCTTCTGGAGATATTCCGGTTTTTTACCGAAAAGACCTGCTTTAAAGCCTGTAACTGTAAGGGGCTTCGGGTAACCGATAGCGTTAAGCACCATATCAAGTGAATAACAACCGATATCACCTAACGCACCAAGACCTGCAGTATCTTCTTGAATGAATGAAGTACCAAAAGGTGTAGGAATACCCATTCTTCTGCCGCCACCGGTCTGGATGTAGTAAATCTTGCCGAGAACTCCGCTTTCGCAAATCTTCTTAACCATTTTCATATTCTCGTCAAAACGGGGCTGGAATCCGATTGAGAGAATCTTGCCGCTCTTCTTTTCTGCCTTGCAGATTTCAACAGCTTCTTCAAGAGTAACGCACATGGGCTTTTCAAGAAGAACGTGAACACCGTGTTCAAGAGCGTAGATAGCACAAGGTGCATGCTGACGGTTGTATGTACAGATTGAAACAGCATCAATATCTTTTTCGTTATCGATAAGCTCTTTATCGCTGAGATAGAAGTTTGCGTTTTCAACACCGTTTGCTTTAGCAAAAGCTTCAGCTTTACCCGGAACGATATCAGCAAAAGCAACTACTTCTACATCTTCGCATTTAAGGTAGCTTTTAAGATGTGCTTCAGCAATCCAACCGCAACCAATGATACCAACTTTTATCTTTTTGCCAGTATAAACTCTGGCTTCAGCTTGCTTTTCTTTGAAAGCATCAAGAATATTTGACATAGTATACCTCCGTTGTCGCAACGCGACTTTTTATACAATAATAGATTATCACAATTAGAAAGATCTTGCAATAAAAGTATTGTTTTTTTAATGATAAACAATTGCACAAATAGTTTCGCTTTATTATGGTTAATGTGCATAAATAGTGAATTGGACTTGGAGGTTTATAACAAATTATGAACAACGTTCATAATTTGTTCATATTTTCTCAACATTGATACAACAACAAAAGGTTACTATAATTATGCCAATACGATACGCAAGAAGTGAAACTTCTCGTTCAAGAAAAGACCATCGCAAAGAAGCGGTGGTCTTTTCTTGTTCTTGAAAAAAAGTAATTTATTTAATAATTTTAAGACAAATTTAATAAAGGGTTTATTGCTTTTTTCTTTGTCGTATTGTATTATTGTTATGTAGTTAAAATTGGAGGTGATTATAATGGTTATTTATCCTGAATCCTTTAGCGTTAAACCTAACGTTGAAGCAACTGAAGGGTTTAAAAACCTTTTTAATACATCCGCTCAGACTGCAGTGAATAAAAACCTTACTCTTATAAAAGGTAATTATGTTTTTCAAAGTAAAAATGCTCAGGAAAAAGAGTTTTTTATATCAAATACTATTTCTCAAAAGGATTATCAGAAAAATAAAAGCAACGGTATTCATAAAACTGCTATAGTAATAGACGGCGTTAAAAATATGGAAATAGACTGTAATGATTCTAATTTTATCATTGACGGTCAGATGACCCATATTTATATTAAAAATTGCGAAAACGTATCTATAAAAAATTTGAATATTCAAACAGTTTTGCCTGACGTTCATAAAATTACAGTACTTAAAGCCACATCATTTTACGTTACGTTTGAGATTGACAGTGTCGGCAATTTTAAAGAAGAAAATGGTGATTTTTATTGGTGGGGTACGGATTATAAAACAAAATTTAACGATGCAAAGCATAATGATTACGTTATACCTACGGCTTGCGCAGACAATCTTAACCACCTTATATGTAACAGAAAACATCCGTTACAAGGGGCTTCGTCAATAAAACAGATTAGTGAGCGCATTTTTAACGTCAGATATATTACACCGAAAGATTTTAAGGTCGGTCAAGTGTTTTATATTTTTTCAGATAAACGTAACGATGTTGGTATTTTTATTGAGAAATCAAATAAAATTACATTGAAAAATATAACTCAAAGATTTAACAGAGGGCACGGAGTTGTTGCTCAGAATAGCGAAAACATTACGATTGATGGTTGCGTATTTGCTCCAAGAAGTGATAGCGAAGTTGACTTCTGTTGTTTAGGCGATTTTTTGCATTTTAATATGTGCAGGGGTAGAATAACTGTTTCAAATAGTGAATTTGATTCCTGCGGTGCAAATCTTTGCAATGTTCACGGTAACTATTTTGAAATAGTAGAGCAGAATAAAGATAAGATGGTTTTAAAATTCCCCAAAGAGCAAAGCTTTGGCTTTGAAAGCTTTAAAGAAGGGGATGTAATCGCATTTGTTGATTCAAAATCTCTAGTAGAGGTCAGCAGAACTAAGGTTTTAAAAGCTGTGTTGAGAGATGGAATATATTACGATTTAACAACCGCTACCTATGACACGCCGAAGAAAGACGGTCTTGTAGTTGAAAATATTTCAGCTTATCCACAGTTTACATTTGATTCAAACACTGTAAACCGTGTTGCAAAACGAGGTGTGCTTTGCTCAACGAGAGGTAAAGTAAGAATCGAAAACAACAGATTCCTTAATACCGGAATAAGCGATATAGTAATAGCAAACGATGCTTTGAAAAGATTTGAAAGCGGTGCCGTGAGTGATGTTGAGATTTCGGGTAATGCTTTTATGAATTGCGAGGAAAGCAGTATAGTTATAAAACCGTATATTAAAAAATACGTGGACTCAATTCACAAAAATATAAAAATAGACAATAATTTATTTGTTCTTAAAGATGCAAGTTCGATTTTCGCATACGCTTGTGACGGTCTTGAGGTCAAAGACAATACCTTTGCCGGAAATGAAAAACAGGAAAAGGTTGTTTTAAAGGATACGATAAATTTTCAAGAATGATAAAAACCGTCCGAAAAGATAACTCTTCGGGCGGTTTTTGTCATTTGGTTTTAGTGAGCTTTTGCTTCAAAAGACTGGCAGCAAGTCGCATCAACTGAATTAACGTTACAGTTGCAAGCACCAACCTTAATTGCATTTTTTGTACAATAGTCAGAACCGGTGCAATGATACTTACAAGATTCAACTGTACAGCCGATGCTGTTGTTTTTGTTGTCATTCATTTTTACAACCTCCTTTGTTGTAAAAATAGTATATCCTGAAAAAACAAAATTATGAGGTAATTATGAAAAAAGAAAAAGTTATTGAAAGCTGTTATTCGCAATTAAGAAAAGTAACTCCGCTTGATTTTGATTGTGGGAAAATTTGTGACGGTAAATGCTGTAAGGGCGATGAAAAAACGGGAATGATACTTTTTCCGGGCGAAGAGGAATTTATTGATAAAAATATGAAAATATTTAAAAATAAAGAGGGGGATACTGTTGCGGTTTGTAACGGCAGTTGCGATAGAAATAAAAGACCTCTTGCTTGCCGTATTTACCCCTTATTTCCGCTTTTAACTTCGACGGAGGGAAAAGATGCGGTAGAAGTTATCTTTGATTACAGAGCCGATTGCCCCATAATATCAGAAGGATACGATATTAATCGACGTTTTGAAAAGGCGGTTAGAAGAGTTGGTAAATATCTGCTTTTAAATGAGGAAACAAAAGCGTACTATAAAGAGCTTTCACAGGTTCAAGAGGATTGCATAAAGCTTTTAGAAAAATTTTTATAAAAAATAAAAAAATATGTTGACAAAATTGAAACTGTCTGTTATATTAATAACAGTAATCATTACTATTTATTTGAAACAGACAGGAGATGATGTTATGAGAAGCTCTAAACAGAGGGATGCAGTGCTTAACGTTTTGCAATCCTCTTGTGACCATCCTACTGCCGACGTTATATATGAAAGGGTAAAGGAGATTATCCCTAACATCAGCCTGGGTACAGTTTACAGAAATTTAGGTCAGCTTCACGACGAGGGGATCATCACCGTAGTTGAAAGCAGTGACAAAAAAGTTCATTATGAAGGAAATCTTGAAGACCATATTCACTTCCTTTGCAAAAAGTGTGACGTTATAACCGACGTTTTTTGCAAACCCGAAACACCAAGTGTTTTTAATGAAATGGGATACGAGGTTGAAAAACAAAAAACAGTTTATTACGGCTTGTGTAAAGCTTGCCGAAATAATATATAAAAAGTTAAATAAAATTAAAAATTTATTTTTGAAGGAGTTATTATTATGAAAAAATGGAAATGCTTAGTTTGCGGTCAGATTGTTGAAGGCGAAAATCCCCCCGAGGCTTGCCCTCTTTGCAAAGCTCCCGCAGAAAAGTTCGTAGAAGTTAAAGAAGAAGAAATGACTTGGGCATCAGAGCATGTTCTCGGTGTTGCTAAAGGCGTAAGCGAAGAGATTATCGAAGGTCTTCGTGCAAACTTCAACGGCGAATGCACAGAGGTTGGTATGTATCTTGCAATGGCAAGAGTTGCTCATAGAGAGGGTTACCCCGAAATCGGTCTTTACTGGGAAAAAGCAGCTTACGAAGAGGCAGAGCATGCAGCTAAGTTTGCTGAACTTCTTGGCGAGCTTGTAACTGATTCAACAAAGAAAAATCTCGAAATGAGAGTTGAAGCTGAAAACGGCGCAACACTCGGCAAATTCGAGCTTGCAAAAATGGCTAAAGAGCAGAATCTCGACGCTATCCACGATACTGTTCACGAAATGGCTCGCGACGAGGCAAGACACGGTAAAGCATTCGAAGGTCTTCTTAAGAGATATTTTGGTTAATAATTAATAATTTATTGCAATATGTACCCTGTGAGAGAATTGTTTGAATTTATGAAGTATGCTAAAATTAATCAAAAAAACAGGAGATGTTTTTATGATTAAAAAGATTTTGGGTATACTTTTAGTGTTGGCTATGATTCTTACGTTTGTAGGTTGCGGTGAAAAGAAAATTGTTCATTGTGATTCCTGCGGTGCGGAAATAGAGGTTGAAGCTGATTCTAACGTGAATGAGGATTGGACTCTTTTCTGCTCAGAGTGTGAATCAAAGCTCGAGCTTGAAGACATTACTTCAGCATTCTAATAATATTTGAACAGGAGTGCAAAAAATGAAATATGAATGCCCTTGCGGATATGTTTATGACCCTGCAAAAGGTGACCCTGATAACGGCGTAGCGCCCGGTACAGCCTGGGAGGATGTTCCTGAGGATTGGGTTTGCCCCGTGTGTTATCTTGGTAAAGAAGCATTCACACAAGCATAAAAAAGACCGATAGGGGTAACTCTATCGGTTTTTTGTTGCATAAATAGAGTTGTTTTGGTATAATAATCAAAAATAATATTTAAAACGAAAATGAATTAAAAAAGATAGGAGATGCTTATATGAATAAAACTGCACTTTTTAATTTGTCATACGGTGTATACGTTGTTACTACGTGGGCAAAAGGTAAGCCTACAGGTTGTACCGCTAACTCTGCTATGCAGATTACTTCAAGCCCTGCCACAATCGCGGTTTCTATCAACCACGATAACTTTACGAACGAATGTATAAAGGATACGGGTGTTTTTGCTGTTAATATTCTCGGCGAAAACGTTGACCCTATGGTTATAGGCTCATTCGGCTTCAGAAGTGGCAGAGATACTGATAAATTCGAAGGTGTTGAGCCTCTTGTAAAGGGGTATCTTCCAGTTTTACCTCAGGCTATGAGCTATATCACCTGTAAGGTTATAAACACGATGGAAACTGATACTCACACTATCTTTTTAGGCGAGGTTACAGATGCTGATAATCTTTTAACCGATACACCTATGACTTATTCGTATTATCATAAGGTTATCAAGGGTACTGCACCGAAAAATGCACCCACATATCAGGGAGAATAATATTTCAGATTATGAAAAACGTTGTTCTTATTGGTATGCCCGGTGCGGGGAAAAGCACAATTGGCGTTTTACTTGCAAAATCTCTTCTTATGGATTTTGTTGATACAGATTTAATTATTCAAAAAATATCAGGCAAAGCCCTTTGCGATATTATTAACGAAGAGGGTATTGAGAAGTTCATCAATATTGAAAATAACGTTATTTGCAATGAGGCTTTTGTGAATAGTGTTGTTGCAACTGGCGGTAGCGTTGTATACGGTAAAGAGGCGATGGAAAAACTGAAAGCCGACGGAATAACCGTTTATTTAAAGGTTGATTCAGATGAGCTTCATAGCCGTATAAAAAATATACATACTCGCGGAATTGCGATGAAAGAGGGTCAGTCTTTGGATAGCCTTTATAATGAAAGAGCACCTCTTTATGCAGAATACGCGGATATTACTATTGAGTGCGATGGGCTTTCCCCCGAAGAATGTGTTGATTTAATAATTAATAAGCTATAAAAAATGAACCTATCAAAATTTACTTTGAATTTTGATAGGTTCATAAATTTTAATTGGCTTGTTAAATAACAAACTGCAATACGCAGAATGCGGCATAAATACTGAGAAGGGAAATACCCTGCCAGCGTGAAAGCTTTTCTTTAATAAGCGTTGGTACGGTTAAAATAAGCATAACCGCTAACACAACGGGAATGTCAATAATCAAAGAGGAATTAATACCGTTGATTAAGCCTGAAACAGGGAGTTCAAAGGGGTTTATTGTAATTGCAACACCGCTAACAAGTACAAGATTAAAGAGGTTTGCACCAATAATATTGCCGAGTGAAAGTGAGCCGTGACCCTTAATAAGAGATGTAACTGCGGTTACAAATTCGGGAAGAGACGTGCCGAGAGCAACGATTGTAAGGCCTATAACCTTTTCTGAAACGCCTAATTCGGTTGCTATAATTGTCGCATGGTCAACTAATAAATCTGCGCCGACAGCAATTAAAACAGCACCGAGAATTAAAAGAAAAATATCTTTAGGAAGAGAGTCTTTTGTTCCATCTTCTTTTGATTCTACAACGTGGTCCTCGCCGCTTTTAGCTTCAAGCTCTGCTTCGCTTATGATAGCACCTTTTTCTTCTTCAGCTTGAACGGTTTCAATATCAGCACCGCTTTTTTTCATACGTATAACAGTAGTTACCATATAAATAACAAATATTGAGAGAAGAATTATACCTGTAATACGAGAAAACTCACCGAATATATAGGCTACCGCACAGTAGATAGCGGCTGCACTGAAGAAGAATGCAACGGGCACTTTTAAGCTTTTTCTGGCAGCGACACCGGGTTTAATAGCTATTGTTAAAGCAGCGATAAGAGCCGTATTACAAATTATTGAGCCTAAAGCATTTCCGTAGGCAATTGAGCCTGAGCCTTGTGCGGCAGCACCTGCCGAAACCATAACCTCAGGAAGAGTTGTACCGATAGAAACGACAGTAGCACCAATGAGGATTTCAGGCAAATGGAAACGGCGGGCGATACCTGTTGCACCGTCAACAAACCAATCGCCACCTTTGATTAAAAGAACGAAGCCTACAACTAACATAAAAACTGAAAAAAGCATTTTTAATTCTCCTTGTGTTATGATTGCAATAAAAAAAACGAGTTAAAAAACAACTCGTCAAACCACGCATAAATAAACGGGCTTACAACCCATTCTAATTTGACAGACTCCACCTGTATTCAATTGCACACAAATATTATATCCATATGTTATCAAATAGTCAACAAATGTTATTTTTTAGACAAGTCAAATTTTGGGGAGTAAATTTGTTGATTTTGACGAAGTAAAAGAGTATAATCAATTTGGTGATTAAAATGTATGAAAATAATAACGTTAATAACGTTCCTCAATGGATGATAGATAGCAAGACCGCAGCTACAGAGCAAAACGATGAGGTTGGCTTGATAGTTGCAAAGTATATCGGATTTTTCAGAAAAACGGGCTTTGCTGAAAAACAGATAGGAATAATGCTTACAAGCGCATTTCTTTTAGATTTAAGCGAAGTTCAAAAAAGGATAGAAGCTGTTCTTTCATGCGGTGAAGAGGGGGAAGAGGATAAAGCCCGTGAATTATGCGCTTTTCTTGCTTCTAAAGGTACTCTTTTTGATACTTCTGATACTGATCCTTGCGAAATTATTGAGTATATTAAAAATAAATACGGAAAAGAAGCTGCTTTTGAAACCCTTGTTACTTTTCCTCAGCTTCTTAGCGTCTGGAAAAAAGAAACGGTAAGAGATAATGAGAAGTATAAAATAGATAAAGCAAAATCCGAAATTATTCTATCTGAGGTTGCGAGCGTTTTTCCTGAAATATAAATTAAGATAAATAACCGACAAGCTGTATGTGAAAAAACAGTTTGTCGGTTTTGTTTTTGTTAAAGCTAATTATGCAAGCTCTTTTGCGAGTGCTTTTATTTGGTTAACGTTTTCTTCGCTTACTGCGGATTTTATTTTAACGTTGTTTTCTGCGAAGGTAAGATTTTTTGACTTTTCAAACATTTTCTTCATAACGTTTCCTGCGGTTGAAGCCCAACTACCGTTTTCAATAATAGCAACGGTTTTATTCTGAAAGCTTCTTTCGGTAAGAGCATCAATAAACGTTCTCATAAATGGGAAAATATCGGAATTATAAGTAGTTGTTGCAAGAACGATTTTACCGTAACGGAAAGCATCCTCAACAGCCTCTGCCATATCGCATCTTGCAAGGTCATTAACTACAACCTTAGGACAGCCCTCTTTTTTTAGCTCTTCTGCTAAAAGCTCAACAGCCTTTTTAGTGTTACCGTAAATTGAAGTATAAGCTATAACAACGCCTTCACTTTCAACACCGTAAGATGACCAGGTGTTATAAAGGTCAAGATAATAGCCTAAATTTTCTGTAAGCACGGGACCGTGAAGAGGACAGATTTTTTCAATATCAAGTGTTGCCGCTTTTTTGAGGAGTGCTTGTACCTGAGGACCGTATTTACCAACAATTCCGAAATAATAACGTCTTGCTTCGCAAGCCCAATCCTCATCAACGTCTAATGCGCCGAATTTACCGAAGCCGTCAGCAGAGAAGAGGATTTTCTCTTTGCTGTCATAGGTTACGATAACCTCGGGCCAATGCACCATAGGTGCGGTGATAAAGGTTAATTCTCTGCTACCTAAACTGAGAGTGTCGCCTTCACCTACGATAATTCGTCTGTCTTCATAAGCTGTGCCGAAAAATGCTTTCATCATATCAAAAGCCATTTTAGATGAAACAACGGTTGCTTTGGGGTAGGCTCTTAAAAAGTTATCAATATTTGCAGAATGGTCGGGCTCCATATGCTGAACGATAAGATAATCAGGAGCTTTACCGTTTAGAGTGGTTTTTATATTGGTGAGCCATTCTTCAGTAAAATTAATATCAACGGAATCCATAATTGCGATTTTTTCGTCAATTATAGCGTATGAATTGTAAGCCATACCGTTAGGTACAATATACTGACCTTCAAATAAATCTATATTGTGGTCGTTAACGCCTATGTAAATAACAGAATCTGTAATTTTCATAATTAAACTCCTTAATTAGTACTATAACATCTAAAATAATATATCATTTTTTCTCGAATTTCGCAAGATGCAAATGTGTGGAACTTGATATTTTATTAAGATAATGTTACTATAATTCCCAAAGGATGTGACGTTATGACAAATAAAGAAAAATTACATTCGGGGGATATATATTACCCAAGCGGTGACGATATAATGATAGAGCAGTTAGGATACCTTGACAAGCTTTACGATTTTAATATGACAAGACCGTCAGAGCTTGATAAAAGGGCAAAAATGCTTAAAGAAATGCTTGCGGAAATCGGTGAAGATTGCTACATTGAGCCGCCGTTTCATTCTAATTGGGGCGGTCATCACGTTCATTTCGGTAAATCCGTTTACGCAAATTTTGGTCTTACTATGGTTGACGATACTCATATTTACGTTGGCGATTACACAATGTTTGGTCCCAACGTTGTAGTAGCAACGGCGGGTCACCCGATTTTACCCGAGCTTCGAGAAAAGGCTTATCAGTACAATATGCCAGTTTCTATAGGTAGAAATTGCTGGATAGGTGCGGGGGCACTTATCCTTCCCGGAGTTACAATAGGGGATAATACGGTTATAGGTGCGGGTAGCGTTGTTACAAAGGATATCCCCTCTAACGTTGTAGCGGTAGGAAACCCGTGTAAAGTGCTTCGTGAAATAGGGGAGCACGATAAAGAGTATTACTTTAAAAATAGAAAAATTAATTATAAGGACTTATAAAAATAAAGCAGTTACGAGAGTGTATTCGTAACTGCTTTTCTTATAATTTATTCAATTGTTTCAATATCGTAAGGAGTTGTCTGGTAAACGAAGTAGTTTAGCCAGTTTGTATAGAGAAGATTTGCGTGTGAACGCCAGGTGTTAAGAGGTGCTTTCGTGATATCGTCATTCGGGAAATAGTTTTTCGGCATTTTGATATCAAGCCCTGCATCCTTATCTCTTAAAAATTCGTTTTTAAGAGTATCGGTATCGTATTCTGAATGGCCTGTAACGAAAATCTGTTTTCCGTTTTCGGTTGTAACGATATATACACCTGCTTCGTCAGAGGTTGCTAAAATCTTTAACTCGGGTACTTTCTCAATTTCTTCTCTCTTAACGGTTGTGTAGCGAGAGTGAGGAACGGGGAAGATATCGTCAAAGCCTCTTAAAAGAATTGATTGCTTGTAATCTGCGGTATGGTTATAAATACCTGAAAGCTTTTCAGGCAACGGGTATTTTTTTATACCGTAATGGTAATAAAGCCCTGCCTGAGCACCCCAACAAATATGGAAAGTGCTCGTAACGTGGGTTTTAGACCACTCCATAATTTCGCAAAGCTCTTCCCAATAAGTAACCTCTTCAAACTCCATTTTTTCAACGGGTGCACCTGTAATAATAAGTCCGTCAAATTTTCTGTGTTTAACGTCATCAAAGGTTTTGTAGAATGCTAAAAGATATTCTTTTGGGGTGTGCTTCGGAATATGGGATTTTGTATGGATAAGTTCAAACTCTACCTGTAAGGGAGTGTTACCTAAAAGACGGGAAAGCTGAGTTTCTGTTTCAGTTTTTTTAGGCATGAGGTTAAGAACTAATATTTTTAAGGGTCTGATATCCTGAGTAATTGCTCGGGTATCAGTCATAACGAAGATGTTTTCTTTTTCGAGAATTTCCACTGCGGGAAGCTCGCTTTGTAATTTGATTGGCATTCCTCATACCTCCTTTTTAAAAATTGAAAATGGCAAGTTGCAAGTTGCAAGTTTAGGGGAAGCAAGCTTCCAAACATTATAAATGCCGGCTGCAAGCCCCTTAATTTGCCACTTGCCATTTACCATTTGCCACTTTATTCTCCAAGTGCTTGCTTAATATCTGCAATAAGGTCTTCTGCGTTTTCAAGACCGCAGGAAAGTCTTACAAGGTTGTTTGTAATACCGCAAGCCTCAAGCTCTGCATCGTTCATCTGACGGTGAGTTGCACTTGCAGGGTGTAAGCAACAGCTTCTTGCATCAGCAACGTGAGTTTCGATAGCAATAAGCTTAAGCTTTTTCATAAACTCTTCAGCAGCCTTTCTTCCGCCTTTAACACCGAATGAAACAACACCGCAGGTACCGTTAGGAAGATATTTTTCTGCTAATTTGTGATATTTATCGTTTTCAAGACCTGCGTATGTTACCCATTCAATCTTGTCGCTTGCTTCGAGGAATTTTGCAACTGCAAGACCGTTTTCGCAATGTCTTTTCATTCTTACGTGAAGGCTTTCAAGACCTAAATTAAGATAAAAAGCATTCTGAGGTGACTGAATTGAGCCAAAGTCTCTCATAAGCTGAGCAGTTGCCTTTGTGATAAACGCACCCTCTTTGCCGAAACGCTCAGCGTAAGTTACACCGTGATAACTGTCATCGGGAGTGCAAAGACCGGGGAATTTATCAGCATGAGCCATCCAGTCGAATTTACCTGAATCAACAATACAACCGCCAACAGCTGCACCGTGACCGTCCATATATTTTGTTGTTGAGTGGGTAACGATATCTGCGCCCCATTCAAAAGGACGGCAACCCACTGGAGTAGCAAAGGTATTGTCGATAATAAGCGGAACGCCGTGAGCGTGAGCCGCGTTTGCAAACTTTTCAATGTCAAGAACGGTAAGCGCAGGGTTTGCAATAGTTTCGCCGAAAACAGCCTTTGTGTTAGGCTGGAATGCTGCATTAAGCTCTTCCTCTGTGCAGTCGGGTGAAACGAATGTGAAATCAATACCCATTCTTTTCATTGTTACTGCAAAGAGGTTGTAAGTTCCGCCGTAAATAGTTGACGATGAAACAACGTGGTCACCGCAAGAAGCGATGTTGAAAATTGCGTAGAAGGATGCCGCCTGACCTGAAGAGGTAAGCATAGCTGCAGTACCGCCCTCAAGCTCTGCTATTTTAGCAGCAACGTAATCGTTTGTAGGATTCTGAAGTCTTGTATAGAAATAACCGTTTGCTTCAAGGTCGAAAAGCTTACCCATATCTTCGCTTGTTGCGTATTTAAAGGTTGTGCTCTGAACTATCGGAATCTGGCGGGGCTCACCGTTGCCGGGGGTATAACCACCTTGCACACATTTTGTTTCAATTTTAAAATCACTCATTGTAATACTTCCTTTCGAGTGTAGTTTATAAAGTTAAAGTTTTATTAGTCTTTAATAAGAATTACACACCAATAGAATGTACGGGCATCCTTCGTATATGCACCGACGCCTATTTTTGTAAATTCGTCGCTCAATAAAGCTTTCTTTGACTGCTGATTTCTCATCATCGCCTCAACAGCAGCCTTGTGGCTGTAAGAGGACGATATTACTATTTTGTCGGCATATTCGTAGCTGATACCTGCATAATCAAGATATTTATAGTAGTAGGAGCCGTCAAAGTTTGTAAATGCAGTACCGGTTTTAGTAGCATATTCTTCAGCGGCAATTCTTGCTATGTTTGAAAGGTCTTCTGAGTAGGTTACGTAGCTTTTTGCGAAGTCCGCCTGCACTCTGTAGGTGTTAACTAAATTTGTGAATTCAGCACCGTTTTCGGTGAATTCAAAGTTGCCGATTGGCTTTGTTGGCATAAATCCTGCGGCAGTTTTTAAAATAGTTAAAACGTCATCTAAATTTATTTTGCCGTTGCTGTCAATATCTGTTGTCTGAAAATCAAGACCCTCAACAGTTTCAGGATATATTCCCGTAGCTATCATAAGAGCGATTCGAGCATCCTGAATAGTTACGAAGGAGTCGTTGTTAATATCGCCGTAAAGACGTGTTACTTGTATAGCCCCAAAGGGCATAGAAACCGTAAAAACGATAATGGACACAAGAACAACAGCTATTATTGCTTTTAGTTTTTTGTTCATTTTACCACCTGAATATATTGTGAAAATACAACATTACCCTAATTTAAAATATTGATAGTTTATTATACTATATGTAATACTAAAAATCAAGAATTAAAAGTTAACGTTTTGTTAGTGAAAGGTATAGATTTTATTAACTTTGAGTATTGACAGTCAGAAAAAATTAAGTATAATAATCTCAAATTAATAATATCAAGCTGCCACCGGGTAGCAGATGAAGCTTTCATCCGTATGCATATCGTTAGGTCTTTGAAGATATGCAAACGGATTTGTTTTTTGTAGGGGGTAAAAATATGTATTTAAAAAATCCTTTTAAAACGTTAAGTAGGTTTGAATGGCTTTTGTGGATATTCTCAAATTTAATAATCATAGTAAGCTTTTTGCTTGGTAAGGAATTTGATTTTTTAGTGCTTGTCGCTTCTCTTATAGGGGCAACCGCTTTGATATTTGTTGCAAAGGGTAACCCCTTCGGTCAGATAATGACTGTGGTTTTTGCTGTTTTTTATGCAGTGATTTCTTACAGATTTAAATATTACGGAGAAATGATTACTTATCTTGGTATGACGTCACCTATAGCAATTGCCGCAACGGTGGAATGGTTTAAAAATCCTTTTGAAAAGGGTAAATCAGAGGTTAAAATAAAA
>JAGBCU010000043.1 GCA_017937865.1 Clostridia bacterium
ACGAAATATACTATCCTTTAATTTTTAATTTATTGAAGGTCGGTCCCCCCTCCTTTTTACCTGCGGTAAAAAAGAGGGATAAATAGTTTTTCTATCCGTCTAAACCTAAGACGTAAGAGAACTACCCACCACCGTTCCGATTTAATAAACAAATAACAGACAGTATGTCGCATGGAATATGCAATCCTTTATCTTTTAATTTATTGAAGAACGGTCCCCCTCCCTATTTGCTAACGCAAACAGGGATGAAAAGCTTCGCAAAGCCTCACCTTTTTCCTCTCCGCGAAGCCTCTGGCAACTGGCAACTGACATCTGGCATCTATATAATCGCCAACGCAGTTCCGAAATTTGCCACTTGCCATTTGCCATTTATAATCGGCACAAAGTGCCCCAACACTCCTCACTCCTCATTCCTCACTAAAAAAAGAGATGACAGATTCTGTCATCTCTTTTTGCTTATTTCAAAATCTTTTCTCCGTCGAACACGATAATACCGTGACCGCTACCTGTTTTACCACCGCTTAAAACGTGGTCTTTAAAGGCTTTTCTTAAAGAGTTGTCGGTAGGCCATTTTTTAGGTGACATATAGCCGTATTTACCCATAATTCTCCAGGCATCGTTAAATTTATCTTTAGCATTGCTTTCGATAATTTCAAAGTCGTCCATAAATTTAAGAACATTGGATTTTGGGTTTAAGAAATCTCTGTGACCCTCGTAAAGAAGCCATGAACCGCATTCGAAAATCATAAGACCGTCTTCTCTGCGACAATCCTTAAAGAATTCGTAAGCTCTCTTATATGAATCAAGTCTTACGTCGTCAGTAAGAGAAACGCCTGAAGAGGGGATATGGAAGCCTACAGTTTTATCACCTTTTTTTATTGTGATACCGCAAGAGGAAGTATAATCGTCTCTGCCAAAGGTTGAGTATTCAAACTGGAATCTTCCAAGGGCAAAACGGTTAAGTCTGTAGAAGCCGTCAAACCAACCGCCAACAAATGTGCCGTATTTTTCTTTACAGTCAACACATTCGTCGAATTTGTATTTTAAGTCCTGCATTGTGTCCCAGAAAAGCTCGTCGCTTAAGTTAGCCTCTTTGTAAAGGTTATGCATTCTTTCGCTACAGACTAAAAGGAAAACAAAGTGAAGAGAGTATTGGTTTACTCTGTGTAAAAGAGCAATTTTTGAAAGCTCATCCATTGCTTTACCGAAATCGTGAGCTTCAGGATACATATATGTATTGATAACGTCGTCAAATCTCTTTGAAAACAAATTGCTTTTATCAATTTTGTTTGCAATTTTCTCGAAGAGCTCTTTTGCTTCCTCGGGAAGACCTAATCTTTTTTCAACCTCTAAAAAATGTTCGTTGCAATATTTCATTGTAGCCATACTTCCTTTACAAATTAATTCTTAAGACTGTTAAGGGGAGCAGGGATTCTGCCACCTCTTGAAATAAAATCAAAACTGCTTTCTTTATGGACGGGCATAACGGGAGCCGTACCTAAAAGACCACCCATTTCAATTGAATCACCAACTGTTTTGTTGGGTGCGGGGATAATTCTTACAGCGGTTGTTTTATTGTTAATCATACCGATAGCGGCTTCATCGGCAATAATCGCAGAAATTGTTTCTGCAGAGGTATCACCGGGGACAGCTATCATATCAAGACCAACAGAGCATACGCAGGTCATAGCCTCTAATTTATCAAGTGTGAGAGTGCCTTTTTCTGCGGCGGCAATCATACCCTCGTCTTCAGAAACGGGAATAAATGCACCTGAAAGACCTCCAACGCTTGAAGAAGCCATAACGCCACCTTTTTTTACCGCATCGTTAAGAAGAGCAAGTGCTGCGGTTGTACCGTGAGTACCGCAAACCTCAACACCGATTTCTTCAAGAATTCTTGCAACGGAGTCGCCGGTTGCGGGTGTGGGCGCAAGGCTTAAGTCAACTATACCGAATTCTGCACCAAGGCGTTTTGAAGCCTCGCAAGCAATAAGCTGACCCATTCTTGTAATCTTGAATGCTGTTTTCTTAATGGTTTCAGCAACAACGTCAAAGGGCTCACCCTTGATACCTTTAAGAGCATTGTAAACAACACCGGGACCTGAAACGCCAACGTTTATAGCACATTCAGGCTCGCCTACACCGTGGAAAGCACCTGCCATAAAGGGGTTATCCTCAACCGCGTTACAGAAGACAACAAGCTTTGCACAGCCGAAGCCGTCACGGTCTTTAGTTATATCTGCAGTTTTCTTTATAGTTTCGCCCATAAGCTTAACGGCGTCCATATTTATACCCGCTCTTGTAGAGCCTACGTTTACGGAAGAACAAACGAAATCAGTACAAGCAAGGGCTTCGGGGATAGAGCTGATAAGACGTCTGTCACCGATAGTAAAGCCTTTTTGAACAAGGGCAGAAAAACCGCCTATGAAGTTTACACCGCATTCCTTTGCCGCTTTATCAAGAGCCTTTGCGAAGATAGTATAATCTTCGGTTTCACAGCTTTCAGCCGCAATAGCAATAGGCGTTACAGAGATTCGTTTGTTAATAATCGGAATACCCATTTCTCGTTCAAGGTCTTCACCTGTTTTAACGAGATTTTCTGCGTATTTTGTGATTTTGTCATACATCTTCTGTGCACAGATTTCGGGGTCGGGATGAGCACAGTTCCTTAAAGAAATACCCATAGTTATAGTACGGATATCAAGATGCTGATTATCAATCATATTAAGAGTTTCAATTATTTCACGCTGATTGATCATAGTACACCTCAGATTTTGTGCATAGCATCAAAAATTTCTTCTTTTTGTATACGGATGCTAACACCTAAACGCTCGCCCTCTTTGTCGAGTGCTTCAACAATCTTAGCGTAGTCGACGTTAGCATTTTTGATATCAACAAGCATATTCATTGTAAACATATTCTGGAGAACAGTCTGGCTGATATCAAGGATATTTACGTTTATTTTTTCAAGTGCTACACAAACACCGGCTATAATGCCGACCTTGTCTTTACCTACAACGGTTATAATAGCATTCATATTAAGTACCTCTCTAACCAATATTTAATTTATTTTATCATAACTAAAAAAAGAATACAACAAAAAACTAAAAGAAAAACTGCTCTTCTTTTCAGAAGAGCAGTAAATTTTAAATTATTTTATCAGTTAAGAGCATCCCAAAGAATCTGGAAGAATTCCATTGAACCGAGAAGTCTTACAAGAGTGTCGGGGATGAAGCTTAAAATCCACCAAAAGTCCGTGAAATCCTTTGCTTCTGCTTCGGGAGCTTCTTCATACTCAAGAAGCATAGCCTGAGTATAAGCAATACCACCAACGCCGAAAACTTCAGCTCTTATGTAGCTACCGATATATTTTGAATAATCGTCAAGGTCAATAGACTCGCCGTAAGCAATTGTTTCACCGTCTGCTATCCAACGAACGCAAAGACCGTCTGTTACGTTAAGAGTGATTGTATCGTCACCGTCGTCAACGATTACGGAGTTAATAACGGGTGCATCAACGTCAAGAGGTGCTTCGTATTTTGCATCGTAATCTGTTTTTTGTCTTTCAAGAATGTCGTTAGCAATAGCAACTGCCTCTGCGTTACCGTTAGCATTCTCAAGAAGATAGTTTGCAATTTCTTCAAGCTCTTCATGGTTGCCTAAGCATTTACTGGAGGGGAAGAAAGCGCCTGTTTTCATTGATGTGTAAAGAGCATCAACTGTCTGCTCGGGCATAAGCATTTCTGTGTAGCCGGTGTAAGCTGCATCAGTGCTGTGAGCATCACTTGTTGCAATTGCGAAAACGTTTCTGCCTGTGGGAGCAAGGTTCATAAGAAGGATATCCCAAAGCTTTCTGTCGAAACGTGTTCTTGAGTCGCCCTTACTGTTGATATCAATACCTAAGCATGAATCATACGTAGCAAGAAGATGAGTGAATTTATCGATGTAATATTTATAGAATGTATCGTTATAATCGTAAGCATCAGCTGTGCATTCTTCGTCACGGGCATTGGTGTATTCACCGGGGTGGTTAATAACTGAAAGACCGCCCATTTCGTGAACAGCTTTAATGGGTGTTTCATAGTCGCTTGTACCGCCGAGAACGCCGTTGCCGTAATCAGCAAACCATGTGTTTACGTGAGCATTGTTAAGTGAGCTGGGGTTCTGCTCGTTTGCATAAGGTACACGAAGCATTTTGTGGTCGGGAGTTGTTTCCTGGAAGTAGTAATCGCCACCGTTTTCAGTAACAACCTGATAGGGAACACCTTCAAAGGTAAGACCGCCCGATGCCTCAAGAGCTACCATTTCTGTATTGGGGTTTCTCATATCAACGAAAACCTTAAGAGCGGGGATAACCTGCTGTTCAGTCCAGCTGTAGCTTGTAAGACCGTGGTCAGAGGTTGCGTAAATATCGAAACCGTAGCCGTAGTTGATTTCAATCATATCTTTAAGAGAGCTACGACCGTCAGATGCTGTTGTATGAGTATGAAGGTCAGCCTTATACTGATTCCAAGACCAGTCAACGTCTGCATAAGGGCTTATAATTGTGTAGTCGCGTTCAGCACCTGCAGCGTAAACGCCTGTTGAAAGAACACCTGCAAGAAGTGCAACAACACAAATAACGGAGATAAATTTTTTAATTTTTCTCATTGTAGTCACCTTTCTTTATTTTAAAATTATTATTTAACTTTTAAAAATTCTTTCGGATTTTTCATTTGAGCAATAGCTTCTTCACGGGTGATTTTACCGTTGTTTGCTTCTGTCATAAGCTGAACGTCGTGGTCAGACAATCTGTAAAGCATCCAACAAACAGCACCGAGAGCAACACCGATTGCGGGTACCATTATGAAGATGAACCATAAGCCTTCAAGAGTTTCGGGAGTCTGAGTAATGCCAAGCTCTTTAAGCTGCTCGAAGTTTTCTGCCTGAGAAACGTCTTTCCAGCCGATAACACCAAGAAGGAAGAGTGAAAGAGCTGATGAAACAGCACCTGTAAGCTTAACCATAAATGTCTGAATAGCGAAGGTGATACCCTTTGCTTCGATACCTGTTTTGAATTTACCGTATTCTGCACAGTCGGGTGTAAACATAAATACCATAACGCCCATAATACCCTGAGGAATAGCACGGAGTACGCAAAGCACGATAAAGAGAATCATATTGCTGTAGCCGATGAGCCACATAACAACACTGAGAGCAACCTGAAGCACTGCACAAGTAAGATAAATCTTCATCTTGTCGTACTTTGCAACGAACTTGGGAACAAGTGCTGCAAAAACGAGCATCGGTAATGCTGAAAGCACCATAACTACCATACTGAACATTGAGTTGTTGAAGAGGTAGAAGGAAACGAAAAGGTTAAGTGCATTCATTATGTTCAATGAGCTGTTGAAGAAGTAACCGAAGTAGTAAAGAAGAAGATTCTTGTTTGAGAAAAGATATTTAAACATCTTTCTGACTGTAAAGCTTTCGTCAACCTCGCCGCCGCAACGCTCAACACCGTATTTGCAGATTGGGAACATTGTAGCAATGGCACCGATAGCAACAACGATTGAAACGATGCTATAAGAAAGACCAACGCCTTCACCAACAAGAATTGTTGCAATAACAGTTGAAATACCTGAACCTAAACCGCCCCAGATACTCTTGTAGGACTGTAAAGCAGTTCTTTCGTCAACTCTTTCTGTCATTGCGGTAACCATACCGTAAATCGGTACGTCGCAAAGAGTATATGCAGTATCCCAAAGCATATATGTAATTGCATACCAAGCTAATTTAAAAGCTTCGCTGCCGTCTTTAGGCATTGAGAAAAGCAATATTGTTGAAAGAGGAATTGCGAAAAGAGAAATCTTTAACCAAGGGATGAATTTTTTACCGTTTTTAAAACGGACTTTGTCAAATATAGCACCGAAAATAGCATCATTGACAGCATCCCAGATTTTGATAACTAAAGTAATACCTGCCGCTTTTGTAACGTCAAGCCCTTGGAAAAGTAAAGCCGCTGTTAAGAATGACGTTACAAGGGTGTAAATCATATTCTGACCGCAGAAATAAACGTAATAGCTTTTACGCTCCTTGTTGGTGGTCTGCCACAAGGGGTTTTTATTCGGTTTTGCCAAAACATCATCTCCAATTCGTTGGTTACTTGAAATGTGAAGCCACTACCACACATAATAAGTTAATATATATTGTAATACTTTGGAAAATTAATTACAAGTATCAACTTTGATGAAATATCAATGGAATTTATGTGCATAAAGCAAAAAAATTGCCGTCAGATTTTTCTGACAGCAACTTTTTGTAAATTTTAATTATTTATCTTCTTTCATTTTGTTTTTTGTGTTTGTTTGAACATCATCTTTACCGCGAAAAATTGACAACGTAAAACAGTTGTGTTATTCTTCAACGGGGTGAAAAGATTTGAAGTGCACAAGAAACGTAAACACACCTTTAAAAAGCAACTTAAGGTCTGTTGTTCTTATATCACTTTTTTCCGCAGTTATTGCGGTATGCTCGTTAATATGTATCCCGTTTACCGTACCCTTTACAATGCAGCTTTTCGGAGTTTTTTGCTCTTTTTACCTTTTAGGCGGTAAAAAAGGAACTTTTTCGGTTTTACTGTATATTTTTATAGGTGCGGTAGGCTTGCCTGTTTTTGCAGGCTTTCGGGGTGGCTTCGGTAGCTTGTTTGACGCCACCGGGGGATTTATAACGGGCTTTGTATTTTCCGGCTTAGCATATTGGCTTTCAACGAAAGCTTTAAAAAACAATAAATACTCAAAAGAAATTTCTTTATTGATATCATTGTTAGTTTGCTATATTTTCGGAGCGGGCTATTTTGCTCTTTTTTACAGCAGAGGGGAATATTTAAAAAGCCTTGCATCAGCAATAGTAACCTGCGTATTGCCTTTTATAATACCCGACTTGTTAAAGCTTGCTTTAGCAATAACCGTTTGCCGTAAAATCGAAAAATACAAAATATTTTAAAAGAAGTTTTCTGTAATCACACACTCTTTCAAAAGATTGAGTGTGTGATTGCTTTTTTATTAGTCAGGAATACCCTCGAGGAAGTCCGTTTCCTTAACCTTTAAGTTATGATCAACACGGAAGGTTTTGATTTCGTGCTTTTTAATATCAAACCAGAAGCCGTTGTCGAAAAGCTTTGACATAATGTAGCAACGTGTATTTTCAAGACCCTTTGTTTCGTAAAGTCTTATGATAAGGTCGCCGCTACCGTCCTCGCAACGCTTAAGTGCTGTAATAACAACGTTATCAGCATTAGTATAAAGGAAACAATCCTTTTGAGGAAGTGTGCCTTTATGATAGCCCTCGGGTACAGCAACAATATTGTTGTTGAAGAGGTGAGCTTCTTTTACGATAACGCTTTCCTCAGCTTCGCCTGAGTGAAGATAAATTCCGTAAGAAAATCTGTTCATTCCCTCGTCGGTGAAGTTGAAGTTTGCATCGGGTCTGTAAGAATAATGGTCTGCAAAGATAACGTTTCTTAAAGCAGTCAATCTTAACTCTGCACCGGGGCAATCGTAGCTGTATTTTGAATCGCTGATAACTGAAAGACCCATTCTGTTGCCGTTTTTAGTAACTGTAAGATCTGCCCAGTTAAGAGCAGGCTCTTCGTCACCGTCGCAGGGGCGTTTGATAAATCCGCAGGGGATTTCGTAGGTTGAAATTTCTTTCTTACCGCCAACGGGGAATGCGAATTTAAGAAGTGTGAATTTTTCCTGCCAAAGAGCTTTACAGTCAACCTTAATGGTTTTCTGACCTTTTGCAAGGATAAATTCCTGAGTTAAATAAGATTCGTTAAATTTGTGTACAGTGCGGATTACAGAGCGAAGAGCACCGTTTTCAACTCTTTCAATGCTTACAAGCTCCATAAGACCCTTGATGTTATGGAATTTGAAAACGTTGTGAGCCCATGTGTCTGTTTCGTGGTCATCAATAACCGTGGGGATTGAAAGGAAGTTGTCCTCTGCGTAATCAACGCCTGTTTCTTTATTTACAAGGCTCTTGATGTAGCCGGTTTCGGAATCAAGCTCAACAGAAACGAATTCGTTTTCCATAAAGAAATTGTTTTCACCGCTTAATTCCTTATCAGCCTGGACATTATCGCTCTCAAGCCAGTAAGTTGCATAACCGAAGGGTGCAACCTTTGCCATAAATAAAGTGTCAAGATGCTCATCGTTTGAGCGTGATGAACGCACGTTCTGGAAAAGCACCTCGTTGCCCTCGCTGTCGGTAACTGCTTTTGAGGGGTGGTACATTCTAACGGGCATATTTACCTCGTATGAATGGGGGTTGAAAACTATTACGGGACGGGGAAAGCCCTCTCTTGCACCTGAGTAATGACGAGCTTCTAAAACAGCATCGCTGATACCCTCAACCCAGGTGTCAACCTTACGTGCGATTTTAAGCACCGCATTGTTGTAGCTTTCTGAAGCGATATTTAAAGCATAGCCTTCGCTTTCTTTACAATCCTCATAAGCCTCCATAATAGAGCAACCGCATAAAATATCGTGGAATTGGTTAAAGCAAACCTTTTTCCAGGCATCCTCAAACTCTTTTGTTTTAGGAGCAGAATCTGTAACGATAGAAGAAATAGTGTCCCATTTTTCTGCCGCAGCAAGAGCATTTTCAGCCTTGCGGTTTAAAGCCTTTATAAGAGAGGTTGCACTGTAGCAGCCACTTGCGTGATGCTGAAGCTCATCCTTCCAAACGGGAAGGTCAAGGAATTGACCTAACATTTCTTCAAAATAAGCATCGGGTGAAGAGAATTCAAGGTCGTTGTAGCCTTCTCTTTCAAGGTTTTCTATAAGATATTCAATATCGCCTTTTGTAGGCCCGCCGCCGTGATTGCCTACACCGTAGAAGAGCATCATACCGTGACCTGCTTCTTCGGTACGTCTGTTGATATCCTCCATTTTATAATCTAAAGCGTTTTTACCGTCTGTACCGTAGCCGTCGGGGATTTTAAAGGTCATAACGCGAGAGCCGTCGGCACTGTCCCACCAGAAGAGGTTTTCGGGAATCTCTGCATTTTCATTGGGGCAGGGACGGTGGAAAACGTAAGATGTCATACCGCCTTTTTTAAGAAGCTGAGGCATCATAGCATTGTGACCGAAGGAATCAACGTTGTAGCCTGTTTTACAGGTGATACCGAATTTTTCGTAGTAATATAACTGACTGTAAAGAGCCTGACGGGCAAAGCTTTCGCCTGAGGGCATATTGCAGTCGGGCTGTACCCACCAGCCGTTTACGGGTACCCATCTGCCACGACGCACCATTGATTTGATTTCTTCAAACATTTCGGGGTCGATTTCTTCAACCCATTGATAATACGCCGCAGAAGAGCAGGTGAATACGAAATCGTTATACTCTTTTAATCTGTCAAGAGCACTTCTGAAGGTCTGTAAAACCTCAGCACAGCCCTCCTGCCATCTCCAGAGCCAGATAGGGTCAAGGTGAGCATTACCGATAAGTCTTGTAGTTTTATCCATTATTCGTCACACTCCTCTATAAAACCGAAAAATCTGCCTAACCAGTAAGATAAGGTGTAAACGTAACAGCTTTCTACGCAGAAAACACCGCCACTGTCTTCATCCTTATATTCAAGGGGGTCTCGGTCTAATTTTGCAATAAATCTTTCATCGTTTGTGGGTAAAGCACTAAGGCTCTGATAACCGCCCATATACGTTCTTACAGGTAAATCTCTTCTTGTTGTCATCGAAACGTTGCTTGCAAGACGGGATACGTTGAATCTGTAGAACCATGTTCTGATACGCTCTTCATCGGGCTTTGCATTTTCAGGGTCGCTGAGGAAGTAGGGGAAATCGTATGCAGGAGTGTATTCATCTGCAAGTGAAGTTCTCCAGCTTCTGAACGCCTGACGGAACAATTCTTTTCTTTCCTCGTCTTTTTCGAGAGTTGCAAGACCCCAGAAGGAAAGCACCGCTAACATATGGTCGCCGTACATAATTTCTTCACGCACGTCAAGACCGCCGCTGAGGCTTGACTGGAAGAATCTGTCAAAATGTTTAACCGTAAGCTTGTCGTAGCCCTTTTCGCAAAGCTCGTCAAAGGCTTTTTGGAATTTTCCTTCTTCACCGGTAAGATGCATTGTAACTCTTAAATACATAAGAATCTCACCTGCATTAAGGCAGGCGTCAGCCCAGCCCATACCGGTATTAAAATATTCCTCGCACCATTTTGCCCATGTGGTAGGCTTACCGGTTGCATCACGAAGAAGGTAACCGTTGTCAATGATGTGATTCATAGTGTTTGTTGCCGCAGTTTTAAGAAGAAGGTCGTATTCAGGGTCTTCACAGCCTAAAAACTCGTGAGCAACAAGCAAATGCATATAATGATGAGTGATTTCGTCACTGCTTGTATCTGCTTTATAAGTAATATCTGTATCCTCAAAGCCTTCAGAGGTATAGCATCTGCGAAGTCTTTCGGGGATAGGAGCATCAGCCTTAACCTCAAGACCGACAATGTTTTTGTTTCTTGAGTCGGTTGTGTTAATGCAGGATGCGGTAGCACCGTTTTTCTTAAAGAAAATACCGTCGTCGGGTACGGGCTCCTGACTTGTAAGATAAGTTCTTGCAACGAAGCCGTCGCCACGGCCTGCAACGTACATAAGAAGAAGAGCCGCTTCACTTGCACGGAAGGCAACCTCTCTTGCGCGAAGGGTTTCCTCTGCATAATCGCCCTTTTCTCTTTTGAGAGTTGCATAGTGGAATATTTCGCCCATAGCGTATGCTGAAGAGAAGCTACCGTCGTTGTCAGAGTGACCGTAGGGAAGAGCTGATTTTAAGTTGCTTGCCTCTGAAAGACGCTTCTGGCTTACCATACCGTGACGCTGAACGTATGTAAGAGTTTCCTCTAAAAGCTTGTAGGCTTTTTCTTCGGAGGTCATTTTTACCATATCGATATGAGTTACACCGCTTGCGGTAAGCACCCATACACCGTCACCGTCGGCAACGATATTCTGAACGGAGTTGTCCATTAAATCTCTTTTTGCAGAGAAATACATAACAACGTCATAAAGACTTTTTGTGTTAGGGTCATAGCGGGTAACGCCACCCTCGCCACCGTACCACATAACACCGTTATTGCCTTGGCAAGAACAGGTGTAATCCTTTTTTCTTAAGGGAAGAGGGTAGGGGAAATCTTTAAGGTCGGGTTTTTTAGGTTTAGTTTCAAGAAGACTTTTCGGTACTTCAATGTCATATTTTTTATAATGACTTGAAACTCTTGTAAGATGAGGGTAAAGCTTGATTGGTTGTGCCATCGTTACTCTCCTTTTCGTAGTTAATACGTGCTTAAAACGCCGTTTTTCAGCATTTAAAACACCAAATTTACACATCCTACATTCTATCAAAAAAGAAAGTAAATTTCAACAATGTGCATAGAAAATATTATATAAAATTTTTAAATACATATTGGAATATTTGAAATAAAGTGATATAATAAACCATATATTGAACAAATTCGTGCATTTGAAAGGAAAATGCCTTATGAATACATCTGTTTTTGAAAAATACGAATCCGAGGTACGCTCTTATTGCCGTAACTTCCCCGCAGTTTTTACAAAGGCAAAGGGCTCATATATTTTTGCTGAAGACGGCAAAGAATATATCGACTTTTTCTGCGGTGCGGGTGCGTTAAACTACGGTCATAATAATGACTACATAAAATCAAGAATTATTGATTATCTTGAGAGCGACGGTATAATTCATTCTCTTGATATGTTTACCTCTGCAAAGAGAGATTTTATTGAGTTTTTCGAGTCAAAGGTGTTAGAGCCCCGTGGCTTTAACTATAAAATTCAGTTCCCCGGTCCTACAGGTACAAACGCAGTTGAAGCGGCTTTAAAGCTTGCAAGAAAGGTTAAAAAGAGAAACAATATTTTTGCCTTTATGGGTGCTTTCCACGGTATGACCTTAGGCTCTCTTTCAATGACTACCGACAGAGATTCAAGAGAGGGTGCAGGCGTTGTTCTTACCGACGTTACCCATATCCCTACCCCTTATATGTTCCCCGAGCTTGACGTTCTCAAATATATGCAGACTCTTATTGATGACGACCATTCAGGTATCTCAAAGCCTGCCGCAGTTTTCGTTGAGCCTGTTCAGGCTGACGGCGGTATTCACGTTTTCAGTGTCGAATTTTTAAAGGGCTTAAGAGAATTCTGTACCCGTAACGATATTCTTTTGGTTTGCGACGATATTCAGGTAGGCTCTGCAAGAACGGGTACTTATTTCTCATTCGAAAGAGCAGGTATAGTTCCCGATATCGTTACTCTTTCAAAATCTATCGGTGGTTACGGTATGCCCTTTGCTCTCGTTCTTTTCAAGCCCGAGCTTGACGTTTGGAATCCCGGTGAGCATAACGGAACCTTCAGAGGCAGTCAGCTTTCAATAGTTGCCGCTAAAGCAGGTCTTGAAATAATGCTTGAGAGTAACGTTGAAGCCGAGGTAAGAAGAAAAGGCGAAATTATTGCCGAATATCTCGGAAAGGTTAAAGAAATTAACGAAAGCTTTGACGTTCGCGGAATCGGATTTATGTGGGGCGTTGACTGTAACAAGGTTAAGCCCGATGCTGTTTCAAGAGCAATTGTGAAAGAATGTTTTGAAAACGGTCTTATTGTTGAAAGAGCGGGCAGAAATAACGACGTTGTTAAATTAATGCCCTGCCTTTTAGCAGACGATGAAACTCTTAAAAAGGGTCTTGATATCTTCGTAAACGCCGTAAAAAAGGTTATGGAAAATATATAATCAAGAAAGACCCGTCCTTTTGGATGGGTCTTGTTTGTATAAAATTACTTGAGGTTGGAATATGGCAGAAAAAACTAAAACACAAAACGAAAATGATTTGAAAAAAGAAAAGGTTGAGGAATCAGCAAAGGAAAAGCGAAAAACGTCAAACGCAAAGCTTATAAAAAGATTTCTTCCCTATTACAAGCCCCATATAAAAACAATGATTTTTGATTTGTTTTGTGCGGCGCTTACTACTATATGCGAGCTTGTTTTACCTATAATGATTCGTTATATAACTGATGCGGCAACAACTGATATTGGGAAGCTTACACCAACGGTTATACTGGGAATAGGCGGTGTTTATATAGTACTTCGTATAATTGATGCTGTTGCGGAGTATTATAAAGCCTCAATCGGTCATATTATGGGTACGAAGATTGAAACCAATATGCGAAAGGATATGTTTTCACATCTTCAGAAATTGCCGAACTCATTCTACGACGATACAAAGGTCGGTACGCTTATGTCGAGAATCACAAGCGACCTTTTCGACGTAACTGAATTCGCTCACCACTGTCCCGAGGAATTCTTTATCGCAGGCGTAAAAATAGTTGTTGCGTTTATTATCCTTTGCTTCGTAAACGTGCCTCTTACTCTTATAATGTTTGCGGTTTTACCCTTTATGATGATTTGTCTTTCTCATTTTAATCATCAGATGCGAGAGGGCTTTAAGGAGTCGAGAGTTGTCATCGGTGAGCTTAACTCACAAACTGAAGACAGCCTTTTAGGCGTAAGGGTTGTAAAATCCTTTGCAAACGAAAAAATTGAAGAAAAGAAATTTAAAAGCGGTAACGAATCCTTTTTGAAAATTAAATCCGTTGTTTATAAAACTATGGGCTCATTCCATTCTATAAACAGGGTTTTCGAAGGCTTGATGTATATAGTAGTTGTTGTGGCGGGGGCATTTTTCCTTGTAAACGGTCAGATTTCCGCTGCTGATTACGTAGCTTATCTTATGTATATTTCCGTTCTTCTTACTGCAATTAAAAGAATTGTTGAATTTGCCGAGCAATTCCAAAGAGGTATGACGGGTATTGAAAGATTCGCTGAAATTATGGATACTGAGCCTGCTATAAAGGATAAAGACGGTGCTACAGAATTAAAGGTAACCGAAGGCAGAATTGATTTTGAAAACGTATCCTTCAGATATTCAGAGGAATCCGATGAGGTTCTTGATAACGTTAATATCAATATCGGCAGCGGTGAAAGCTATGCTCTTGTAGGCCCGTCTGGCGGCGGTAAAACTACGATATGTAACCTTATTCCCCGTTTTTATGAGTTAACCGACGGTGTTATTAAAATTGACGGTACTGATATCAGAGATGTAACTCTTAAAAGCCTTCGTGAAAATATAGGTATCGTTCAGCAGGACGTTTATCTTTTCTCGGGTACTGTAAGAGAAAATATTGAATACGGAAAGCCCGGTGCTACCGAAGAGGAAATTCGTGAAGCCGCCCGTCTTGCAGGTGCTGAAGAATTTATTGATAAGCTTCCCGACGGCTTTGATACCTACGTAGGCGAAAGAGGTGTTAAGCTTTCGGGCGGTCAGAAACAACGAATAAGTATTGCAAGAGTATTCCTTAAAAATCCGAAAATACTTATTCTTGACGAGGCAACAAGTGCCCTTGACAACGAAAGCGAATTTATTGTTCAAAAGTCTTTAGAAAGACTTGCAAAGGGCAGAACAACAATAACCGTTGCTCACAGACTTACTACAATTAAAAATGCTGATAAAATTCTTGTTGTTACTAAAGACGGTATTGCCGAAAGCGGTACTCATCAGGAATTATGCGATAAAAACGGCATTTATGCGAATATGTATACGATGTATAAAATTTAAGTTGCAAAGGGCAAAGCTTTGCATCCCTGTTTCATCTTTGATGAAATAGGGAGGGGGACCGCGTTAGCGGTGGTGGGTAGTTCTCTGACGTCTTAAATTTATTAAAAAGAGAAAGCTTAAAACTATATTTCTTATTGTTCTATCAAACTAAACCTAAAATGCAAGTGAACTACCCACCACCGTTCCGATTTAATGAAAAAATACGAAAAGTATATTTGCACGAAATATAATATATTTTGACTGCCCAATATTATGTAAGAACGGTCCCCCTCCCTATGCTATGCACAGGGAGGAAAAAGCTATCGCAAATTAACAACATTTTTACAGGAGGAATTATTATGAATTACCCTACACCACATATAAAAGCTACGCCTGAGGATTTCGGTAAAACCGTGCTTATGCCCGGTGACCCTTTAAGAGCAAAGTTTATTGCCGAAAATTTCCTTGAGAATGCAAAATTAGTTAATAACGTACGCGGTATTCACGGCTATACGGGGTATTATAAAGATAAAAAAATATCTGTAATGGCTTCGGGTATGGGTATGCCCTCAATCGGTATTTACAGCTACGAGCTTTTCAACTTTTTCGACGTTGATAATATTATCCGCGTAGGCTCTGCAGGGGGTATGTGCGAAAAGGTTAAGGTAAGAGATATTATAATCGCTCAGGGTGCTTGTACTGACTCTAATTATGCTCATACCTTTAATCTTCCCGGCACCTTTGCACCTATTGCAGATTACAAGCTTTTAAAAGCGGCTGCTGATATTGCCGAGGAAATGAAGCTTTCCTACGTTGTGGGTAACGTTATTTCCTCCGATACTTTCTATAACGATAACGAAAATATCCCTGACGGAATGACCTCTGCTGACCTTTGGCGAAAAATGGGCGTTTTAGGTGTTGAGATGGAAGCGGCGGCTCTTTATATGAATGCGGCAAGAAGCGGTAAAAATGCTCTTGCAATTCTTACGGTTTCCGACCATCTTGTAACGGGGGAAGCCCTTTCCTCTGATGACAGACAGAATTCATTTACGGATATGATGAAGCTATCTCTTGAAACGGCGGTAAAAATCAGTGAATAAAATTAAAAGAGTTTTTCTTATCGTCCTTGACAGCTGCGGTATAGGTAACGCTCCCGACAGTAAAGATTTTGACGATGAGGGTGCAAATACTTTTCTTACTATTTCAAAATCAGATAAATTTAATATTGATACTCTTACTTCAATCGGCTTTACTCATATTGACGGGCTTTCTTACCTTAATAAAGGCGAGCTAAAAAGCAAGGTAGCAAGGCTTACCGAAAAATCAAAGGGTAAGGATACTACTATCGGTCATTGGGAAATTGCAGGCGTTGTTTCAGAGAAGCCCTTGCCCGTTTTCCCCGATGGCTTTCCACAAGAAATTTTAGAAGAGCTTTCACGAAAAACGGGTAGAGGTGTGCTTTGCAATAAAGCATATTCAGGCACGGAGGTTATAAAAGACTACGGTGAAGAGCATCTGAAAACGGGTAGCCTTATAGTTTATACCTCTGCTGATAGCGTTTTTCAGATTGCCGCCCACGAAAGCATTGTGCCACCTGAAAAGCTTTACGAATATTGCCGTATTGCAAGAGATATTTTAAAGGGCGATTTCGGTGTAGGCAGGGTTATTGCAAGACCCTTTGAGGGTGAATATCCTTTTAAAAGGACACCCCGAAGACACGATTTTTCATTAGAGCCACCGAAGGAAACTATGCTTGACAGATTAAAAGAAAAAGGCTACGACGTTATAGGCGTAGGTAAAATTAACGATATTTTCGCAGGTAAAGGCTTAACGGAATTTGTTTATACCGAAAATAATACCGACGGTATGAACAAAACTTCCGACTATCAGAAAAAAGCTTTCAACGGTCTTTGCTTTGTAAATCTTGTTGATTTTGATATGCTTTACGGCCATAGAAACGATATTGACGGCTACGCAAATGCATTGACTGAGTTTGATGAATGGCTTAAGGGCTTTATTGAAAATATGAATAGTGATGACGTGCTTATGATTACCGCGGACCACGGCTGTGACCCCGGTTTTAGAGGCACGGACCATTCAAGAGAATGTGTGCCGTTTTTAGTTTACGGCGAAAAAATCGCCCCCGAAAACGAGGGTACAATAAACGGTTACGATTATATTTCAAAATGTGTTGAAAATTTGCTTGGCACAAAAAATTGAGGTAGAAAAATGACAGATAAAGAGCTTTATTTTGAAGCAGTAAAGGCTATGGAAAATTCATATTCACCTTATTCAAGCTGTAAGGTGGGTGCGGCTCTTCTTACGAAAAGCGGTAAGCTTTTTACGGGAACAAATATTGAAAACGCCGCCTTTGGACCTACAGTTTGTGCGGAAAGAGTTGCTGTTTTTAAGGCTGTTTCCGAGGGTGAAAGAGATTTTTTTAAAATAGCGGTTGTAGGTGGCAAAAACGGTGAAATCAACGGTATATTTGCCCCTTGCGGAGTTTGCAGGCAGGTTTTAAGAGAATTTTGCAGCGACGATTTCGAAATCCTTTTAGGAGAAACAAAGGATAATTTCAAAAAAGTAACCTTAAAAGATTTATTACCCATTTCTTTCTCACCCGAAAACGTACAATAACTTACTTTGAGGTAAAATTATGCGAATTTACGATATAATAAAAAAGAAAAGAGACGGCTTTGAGCTTTCAAGGGAAGAAATTGAGTTTTTTATAAAAGGCTACGTTGACGACTCAATTTACGATTATCAGGCATCTGCACTTTGTATGGCAATATTCTTTAAGGGTATGACCGAAAAAGAAACGGCATACCTTACGCTTGCTATGGCAAATTCAGGTGATACGGTTGATTTATCCCGCTTCGGTGATAAGACTGTTGACAAGCACAGCACGGGCGGAGTAGGTGACAAAACTACACTTATAGTAGCACCAATTGTTACCTCTTTAGGCTGCGTAATGGCAAAAATGAGTGGCAGGGGCTTAGGTCATACGGGCGGTACCGTTGACAAGCTGGAAAGTATAAAAGGCTTTAACGTTGAGCTTACACCCGAAGAATTTTTCAGTCAGGTTGAAAAAAACGGTGTGGCAGTTGTAGGTCAGTCGGGAAATTTAACCCCCGCCGATAAAAAGCTTTATGCTTTGCGTGACGTTACCGCAACGGTTGACAGTATACCTCTTATAGCTTCGAGCATTATGTCAAAAAAGCTTGCCGCAGGGTCACATACGATAGTTTTAGACGTTAAATACGGCTCGGGTGCATTTATGAAAACCGCCGAAGAGGCGGAAGTCCTTGCAACCGAAATGGTAAAAATAGGCAAAAACTGCGGTAGAAATATGGCGGCGGTTATTACTAATATGGAAAGGCCGTTAGGTAAAAATATCGGCAACTCTCTTGAGGTTATTGAGGCTATTGAGGTCTTAAAGGGCAACGGCCCCGAGGATTTAAAAGAGGTTTGCCTTGCCCTTGCTTCTCAAATTGTTTCTCTTTGTGAGAAAATTTCAGAAAGCGAAGCAAGAGTCTTATGCGAAGATGCTTTAGCATCAGGCAAGGCTTTAGAAAAATTCAAAGAATGGATAGCCTCCCAGGGCGGTGACAGCTCCTGGATAGAAAATACCGACCTTTTCCCGAAAGCAAAATATAAATTTGAAATCAAAGCCGAAAACGACGGTTATATTTCAAAAATGGATGCGGAAAGCATCGGCATAGCCTCCGTTATCCTCGGTGCAGGCAGAGAAACAAAAGAAGATACAATAGATATGAGTGCAGGCATTGTGCTTAACAAAAAAACAGGTGATAGAATCGCAAAGGGCGATAACCTCGCAACTCTTTACACCTGCAACGAAACCTCATTTAACTCTGCGAAAGAGAAATATTTATCTGCTTTGAAATTTTCAGAAAACTCCATAAGCGAAAAGGCTTTAATTTTCGGCATTATAAAGTGATAGAAATTGAAATTATCGGGAGCATAATATGAAAAAATTCTTTGAAAAATATGAAACGTTTTTTTGCATATTTCTGATTGTTTTATATCTTGTAACAAACTCATTGTGCTTACAAGGCTTCGGGTCTAACGATTATAGAACGGCTATTGTCAATACTCTTTTATCGCTTGGGCTGATAGCCTTGATGATAATCTTAAAAAGAACCTCATATTACGGCTTAACAAGGGTAAAAGACCCGAAAAAGTATTTGTTTTTTGTACCCTTGATATTGATTGTTTCGGTTAATATATGGAACGGAATTAATATAAATCACAGATACAGTGAAATAATATTTCACACTATTATTATGCTGAACGTGGGCTTTATAGAGGAAGTCATTTTCCGAGGCTTTTTATTTAAAATGATGGCAAAGGATAACGTAAAGCTTGCAATAGCAGTCAGCACAATTACCTTCGGTATAGGTCATATCCTTAATTTATTTAACGGTGCAGAGGTTTTACCGACCTTATTGCAAATAGGCTATGCTACAGCATTAGGCTATCTTTTTGTGATTATATTTTATAAAAGCAAATCCCTTGTGCCGTGTATAATCGCCCATTCCGTTAACAATTCTCTTTCAATATTCAACGTAGAAAACAAGCTTTCCCTTTACGTTATACCCATTTTTCTGATGATAGTTCCCACCTTGTATGCGATATACATAAATAAAACTGTAAAAGAAGCATAGGTTACCCAAAATTATGGGAATCTTAAAGCAAATAATATAAATTAATGTCAAAAAACATCACCCCGACAGACTTTAAAGTCTGTCGGGGTAATTTCAAATTAACTTTAAATCTTCATAAGATTCGGGATGCCTTTGATAACTGAGGGGATTGCTTTAACAATCATAACTGTAACACCTCTTACGAGAGGCTTCTTGTCGTTAAGAATGTCAAGAAGCTGTTCAGCCATTTTAGGACTGAAAATGCCGAAGCTCATTGAGATAAGGTTTTTGATGGGTAACTGTAAAGCGATACCAGAAGCCATACTGCTTTCGCCAACAAGCTTTTTGATAAGGCCAACGATTTTAGCACCGTTTTTACCTGCTGCTGAATCTTCAATTGTGTTAACAAGTGTAAGATTGGGGTATGCCTTGATTTCGCGAGGAGGAAGAGCTCTGCCGAGAACGGAAACGAATTCCTCGTCTGTGATATCCGTAATATCAGCTGTGTAATATTTAGCGGCTGTTGCTCTGTAATCGGGGATTACTGCTTCAACGGTTGATTCAACGTTAAGCTCTGCAGTAAGCTTAATATCACGGCTTGAAGCACCAACGTTAATTGTAAATTTACCGCTTTCAACGTGCCAATCGTGGATATTTACGTTGTAGTAAGCAAATGAGCGTTTGTCAAGCTCGATTGAAATCTCTTTTTCTTCGCCTGCTTTAAGGAATACCTTCTTGAAGCCTTTAAGCTCCTGCTTGGGTCTGAAGATTGTGCTTTCGTTATCGGTTACGTAAACCTGAGCAACCTCTGCACCGTCAACGTCGCTGACGTTTTTAATCTTAAATGAAACTGTTACCTTGTCAGTATCTTTAATTGAATCAGCTGAAAGCTTAATATCAGAGTATTCAAAGCTTGAATATGAAAGACCGTAGCCGAAGGGGAAGAGAACGTTTTTCTCTGCTGTGTCATAGTATCTGTAGCCAACGAAAACGCTTTCCTTGTATTCAACTGAAGCTGTGTAACCGGGGTAATAGTTGTAAGAGGGGTTGTCAGAAAGTGCAAGAGGATATGTTTCAGCGAGCTTACCTGAGGGGTTAACGTCACCGAAGAGGATATCCGCTGCAGCACTGCCTGAAGCCTCACCGCCGAGGATAAGGTTAAGAATACCCTTTGCCTTATCTGCCCAAGGCATTTCAACTGCTGAACCGCCTGAAAGAGCAACGATAACGTTTTCGTTTACTGCGCTAACTGCTTCAACGAGCTTAATGTGAAGAGGGGGAATACCGAGATGACGACGGTCGAAGCCCTCTGACTCAAACTCTTCTGTAAGACCGATAAAGAGAATTACTGCATCCTTACCCTTTGCTGCTTCAACTGCTTCTGCAATAAATGCATCATCAGAAATTTTATTTTTCTTTGCAGTTGAGTAGCCGGGAGCATAAGTAACCTTTGCACCCTTAGCAACGATTTCATCATAAGCACAGTCAACCTTGATAGCGTTAACAAGAGAAGAGCCTGCACCCTGATAACGGGGCTTTTTAGCCATTTCGCCGATAACTGCAACGCTTGCATCCTTTTTAAGAGGAAGAATATTGCCTTCGTTTTTAAGAAGCACCATACACTGAGAAGCGATTTCGCGGGCTTTCTTATGGTGAGCATCTTTATCGTATGTATAATCGCCGAGAACGTTTTTAGCACGCATAATAACGTGAAGCACGTTATCAACCATTTTATCAAGATATTCTTCGGGAATTCTGCCGTCCTTAACTGCTTCAACAATCTGAGCGTTGCCAAGGCCGTTTGAGGTAGGCATTTCAAGCTCCTGACCTGCTAAAAGACCTGCAACTCTGTCGTTTTCTGCACCCCAGTCAGTAACAATCATACCCTCGTAGCCCCATTCGTCACGAAGAACGTCTGTAAGGAGCCATTTGTTTTCTGCGCAGTATGTACCGTTAAGACGGTTGTAAGCATTCATTATTGTCCAGGGCTGAGCCTGTTTAACTGTTTTTTCGAAAGAAGTAAGATAAATTTCTCTTAATGCACGCTCGTCAATAACGCTGTCGCAGGTCATACGTCTTGTTTCCTGGTTGTTACCTGCAAAGTGCTTGAGAGATGTGCCGATTCCCTTTGACTGAACACCGTTTACGAATGCAGCTGAAATTTCACCTGCAAGGTAGGGGTCTTCAGAGAAGTATTCAAAGTTTCTTCCGCAAAGGGGAGAACGCTTGATGTTAGTTCCGGGTCCTAAAAGAACGCTGACCTGCTCTTTAAGACATTCTTCGCCGAGAAGAACACCCATTTCGTAAATAAGGTCGGGGTCCCATGAGCAAGCGGTTGTAGCCGCAGTAGGATAACAAATAGCGGGAACACCCTTAAGGCTTGTTGCCTGCTCCTTATCCATTTTTTCAGCACGTTTTCTGATACCGTGAGGGCCGTCAGTCCACATAATAACGGGGATACCTAATTTTTCGATACCGACTGTATGCCAGTAGTCAAGACCTGAACAGAAGCTTGCCTTCTCTTCAAGAGTCATTTGTTTAATGAGTTCTGCGTATTTCATACCTTACCTCCGTCTAATAATTTAGTAAAATAACATTATACACATTTATAATATCATACAAAATATACCATTTCAAGAGTTATTTATTTGTTATGTATGTTGATTTTGATTGTTTGCTATGATAAAATTTACCTAACCTTAATTTTCGGGAGGTAGTTATGCTTTACAAGAAAAATTCAACCCCGTCATTAAACGACGGGTTATTTAAAAACCCTACCAGCGAGTACAGAGGCACACCCTTCTGGGCTTGGAATAATATGCTTACCGCTGAAGAGCTTCAAAGACAGATTGACGTTTTCAAGGAAATGGGCCTTGGCGGCTTTCATATGCATGTAAGAACAGGTCTTAAAAACAAATATTTAAGCGATGAATATATGGAGCTTGTTAAGACTTGCGTCGAAAAGGCTAAAAAGGAAGATATGCTTGCATGGCTTTACGATGAAGACAGATGGCCTTCCGGTGCGGCAGGCGGTCTTGTTACCTGCGATGAAAGATTCAGAGCAAGAAGTCTTCTTTTTACAACAAATTTAAACGGTGAGGCTTACCGCTTTGGTGACCCGTCACGCTCTGAAGCTTCAAGAAGCGGAAACGGTGCTTTACTTGCTTGCTACGACGTTATTCTTGATAAAGACGGGTATCTTGAGTCTTATAAAAGAATAAATGCAGGTGATGAAGCAGAGGGTACAAAGTGGTATGCTCTTTTAGAGATTTACAGTCCGAATAGCTGGCATAATGACCAGACATATCTTGATACTCTCAATAAGGATGCTATTGAAAGATTTATTGAGGTAACTCACGAGAAATATAAAGATAAGGTTGGCTACGAGTTTGATAAAACCGTTCCTGCTATTTTTACAGACGAGCCTCAGTTTACAAGAAAACAGGTCTTTGAAAATTCATTTGACAAAGATGACGTGTTTATGCCTTGGACAGATAAAGTTCCCGAGCTTTACGAAAAGGCTTACGGTGCAGATATTTTTGAAACGCTTCCCGAAATTTTCTGGGATTTACCAAAGAGTGCACCCTCAATTCACCGTTACCGTTACCACGATTTTATTGCCGAGTTATTTGCACAGTCTTTTGCTGATACCGTAGGCTCTTGGTGCGGTGAAAACGGTATTGCTCTTACGGGTCATATGATGGAAGAGCCTACCTTACATAGTCAGACCGCCGCTTTAGGTGAAGCTATGAGGTCTTACAGAAGCTTTCAGCTTCCCGGCATAGATTTACTTTGTAACAGTCACGAATTTACAACTGCAAAGCAGGCACAGTCTGCGGCACATCAGTTCGGTTATGAGGGCGTTCTTTCAGAGCTTTACGGCGTTACCGGTTGGGATTGCGATTTCAGAACCTATAAGCATCAGGGCGACTGGCAGGCGGCTCTCGGTATTACCATAAGAGTACCTCATCTTTCCTGGTACGCTATGGCAGGTGAAGCAAAGCGTGACTACCCTGCATCAATCTCTTATCAATCCCCGTGGTATAAAGAGTACAACGCAATCGAAGACCATTTCGCAAGAGTTAATACAGCTCTTACAAGAGGTAAGCCCGTGGTTAAGGTTGGCGTTATTCACCCCGTTGAAAGCTTCTGGCTTCATTGGGGACCAAACGATAAATCTAACATTTTCCGTGACGGTATTGACGAAAAATTCCTTGATCTCACAAAGTGGCTTCTTGAGGGTAGCATTGACTTTGACTTTATTTCAGAATCACTTTTACCAACTCTTTGCGAAAAGGGTACTGCACCCTTAAAGGTTGGTAAAATGGAATACGATACAATTATCGTGCCCGGTTGCGAAACCCTTCGTTCTTCTACTCTTGAAAGACTTGAAGAGTTCCGTAAAAACGGTGGCAGACTTCTTTTCTTGGGTGAAGCCCCTGCACTTTGCGATGCTGTTGTAAGCGATAGGGGTAAAAAGCTTTACGATATTTCCGAAAAAGCCGATTACACCCGTTCTGCAACTATTACCGCAATGGAAAAAGACAAACTGGTAACCATTCGTAGCTACGACGGCACTCTTACCGATAACCTTATTTATCAGCTCCGTCAGGATGAAGATTGCAAATGGCTTTTCATTTGCTATGATAAAGAGCCCTACAACAAGGATGTTGAAAGAGGAGATTATGTAAAAATAACTGTTGAGGGTGAATATTCAGTATTGACCTACAATACTGAAAACGGCAATATATATCCCGCAGTATTCACAACTGAAAACGGCAAAACAGTTATTGACGAGCATACCTACGGTTACGATTCAAGGCTTTATAAGCTTGTTAAAGCGGGCGAGGTAGAGTCTGCTGAAAAAAATGATAAAGAGACTTTGAAGTCTGTTTTGGCGTCAGGTCTTGTTGATTATGAGCTTTCAGAGGAAAATATTCTTCTTCTTGATATGGCAGAATTCAAAATAGAGGGTGAAGAAGAGTTTTCACCTGCTGAAGAAATTCTTCGTCTTGACAATATCTGCCGTGAAAGATTAGGTCTTAAGGAGAGAGGCGGAGCCGTTGTTCAGCCTTGGGTTTACGGTGAACAGCCTCACGTAAGCAAGGTAACTCTTAAATACACCTTTAACAGTGAAATTGATTACAGCGGTGCTTTCCTTGCTCTTGAGGATGCAAAGGATGCAGAAATCGTTTTCAACGGTGAAAAAGTACCGTCAGAAATTAAGGGAACTTACGTTGATATTTCTATTTTCAAGATTGCTTTACCCGATATCAAAAAGGGTGAAAATGTTTTAGAGATTACCTATCCCTTCGGTCCCTCTGCAAACCTTGAGTCAGTATATATTCTCGGTTATTTCGGTGTAAAGGTAGCGGGCAGATATGCTTCAATTACGTCACTTCCCGAGAAGCTTGCTTTCGGCTCAGCTCTTTCGCAAGGACTTCCTTTCTACAGCGGTGCAATTACTTATAAAATACCCGTTAAATCAGAAAACGGAAAAATTAAGGTTAGCGCTTCTGATTACCGCGGAGCACTTATAAGCGTTGAGCTTGACGGCGAGAAAAAAGGTAATATAATTTACCCGCCCTACGAGCTTGAAATAAAAGACGTTGTCGATGGAGAACATACCATAGGCTTGAAGCTTTACATTCACCGTTACAACTCAATGGGCCCCGTTCATCTTGTAGACGTTTTAGAAAGCTGGCACGGCCCTGATGCTTGGAGAAGCGAGGGCATAAACTGGAGCTACGAATACGTTTTAAGAACAACAGGTATCCTCAAAGCACCGGATATAATTAAATAATAAAGAATAATAAAGCGAAGCCTTTCCTCCCTGTGCGAAGCATAGGGAGGGGGACCATTGCCAACAGCAATGGTGGTGGGTAGTTCTCTTACTCATTAGGTTTATGCGCATAAACAATTATAATTATCATTCTGCATATATAAGTTTTAGCATTGTTAAAAATAAACCTAAGACGTCAGCGAACTACCCACCACCGTTCCGATTTAGTAAATAAATAACAGACAGTATATCCCACGAATATACTGTCTGTTAACTTTTAATATATTGAAGAACGGTCCCCCTCCCTATTTGCTAACGCAAACAGGGATGAAAAGCTATCGCAAAGCTTTAAATTTTTCTCTCTCGGCAAAGACACTGGTGACTGGCGACTGGTGACTTTATAAATTGCTGACCGCAGGTCCCGACACTCCTAACTCCTCACTAAACAGTGAGCGAAGCCTCCGGCATCTGGTAAGTGGCATCTGGTAACTGGCCTCTGGCATCTGGCACTTTATTTCTCTTCACACAAAAACTTTTTTCGCAAGCCATGCTCTGACTTTTTTACTCTTGTTTGCGTATAGCCAGAAGAAAACGAGGGCGACGCAACAAATATCTGCAATCACAAGAATTTCGCAACTGATTATTCTGTTGTTTAAATAAAGGCAAAGTGCAGATACCGAAAGGGTAATAACCAAATCAATAAAGAAATGAAGAATCTTTGACGTCCAATGGCGTTTTCTTTGGCGGTACCAATAAATGAAATATAAAACACAAAGTGAAACTATTGCAATTATAGGTACTGCAATACCGAAATACCATTTTTCACCGCCCAAGTTTTTAGCGTAAAAAACTGCAACGTATAAAGCGGTAGCTAAAGTGTCAAAGCCCCACATAAGATAGGGACGAAGCTTTGCGGTTAAAAACGGAAAAACAAACACTATCCATAAAAGAAGGCTTGTTGATGCAAGGTAAATAAACCAAAGGTTTTCAGGGTCAAAGAAAAGGTTAAGTAATGCACAAACAAGGTTCGGTATAAGAATAACGAAGGAAATTACTAAAGCAATAAATTTCGTTTTAACCTCTTTTGGCACAATAGGCGTATCTGAAAAGGGTGCTTTAGCTTCAGTGTCAGTTGTTTTTATATTAGGGTTATAAATGGGTGTGTCGCAAAGGGCACATTTTTTTGCACTTGCATCAAGCTCAACACCGCAATTAACACAGTATGACATAAAAGTCTCCTTTATGAATTATTCTCTGTTGCTTTCTATTTTAACGTGAAGCCCCATTTTTACAAGGCGGGTGAAAAATTCACGTTCAATATCATTCTCTTCATATATGTTAGCAAACGTAAACATAAGCTTGTCCTCAAAGGTTGCTATGCCGCATCTTGCCGCGTTAAGCTTACCCGGTCCCGGCATAAGATAAACCTTTTCAATATGCTCCTTCATATCCTCGGGAAGCTTTACCGCACCTAAATTTGAAAGTAAAGAGGTGGTAGTTTGCTCGGCGGTTATGAGGAATGAAATGCCTACGCCTAAATCCTTAATAGCAAGGGGCAAATATTTTAAAACAGGGTTTCTTTCAAGACCTAAATTTGCCGTTACCATAGCGTTAAGCTTCTTTTCGTCATTTGCAAGGCGAAGCTGTAAAGCAACTGTTTTTAAAAGCTCGTCAAAGGTGTATTCGCCTAAATTAGGGTCTACCTTTACTCTTAAGCAAATTGAGTAATTTCTTAAGGTTTCAGAGCCGTAAGTGCCTCGTAAATCAATAGGCACCTGAACGGAAACCTCTTTTAATTTTTTCTTTTCACGTAATTGCTTTTGACAATGAACGTCAAGAAGGAGTGCGGCGAAAAACTCGGTAATAGTTACGCCTTTTGATTTCGTTATTTTATGAAGCTCTGAGAATGAAATTGTACCTGCGGTAATGTTGACCATGTGTTTTGGTAATTTCGTTCCTACCGCATGATAAACCCATTTATCGCTTCTTTTAATTTTGCCGTGAGAGGAGGCGTTTTTTGCAAATGAATCCTCAAGCTCTCTTTTTGTAGGCTCCTCATTTATATCAAGGACAAATCCGCCCGTTGAAATTGTATGACCTAAAAGTCGAAGATATTCCGCTACAAGCGTGCAGGTGAAAACAGAGGCACCGTGACCGTCTGAAAGAGCGTGGTAGGTGTCCACCGCGATTTTTTTACCGTGATAATAAACTCTGAAAAGATAACCGTCGTTTTCTTTGAATTTAACTCTATGACAAGGGTTTTTTACGTCGGGATTTACCGACGGACATTTCGTAGGATTCTTTTCAAAGTAATACCAAAACAAGCCTCGTCTTATTCGAACGTCAAATTCGGGAAAACGAGGCATAATTCTTTCTAAAGCGGTTTTCAAAATGTCAGGGTCAATCTCGGTCTTTAATTCAACAGAAAATCTGAAAATATTAGACCAAGTGCTTGTGTTCTGACCGGGGAAAACCGAAGCAGCGTTATCAAGTTTAAACCATTCAGGTAACTGTGAGTTTCTTTTTTTAGGAGCTTTAGCTTCTGTCACGGTAATTCTCCTGTAGTTAAGTTTGTTTTGTGAAATCAGCCGATTTTAACGGCATCCTTGATTTTGATTTTTCCAACGAATGGGATTTTCAAAAAACCGTTGCATTTGTCATCGGTAAAAGTAAGGTTAACGTCAACTGCTTTGCCGGGGAATTCGTCAATTTCTGCTTTTGCAATAATAGTGTCAACCTCTACTATAACGTCCTTAAGCTCAATGTCGGGCATTTCGAAATCGTTGTTTTCAAGCTCAATGTCAATTTCGTAATTGCCGTCATCATTTTTGATTTCGAAAACAGCAACACCGGTGTAAAACATATGATCGATGTTTACTTTGTATTTACCAAGACCTAACATAATATAACCTCCGTAAGAGAAATATTGTTTTTAATTAAAACCAACCGATAACGCCTGAGGTGTATTGTAAAATTCTTAAAGCGTCATTCATTGTGATTTTGCCGTCAGAAGAGTAGTCAACGTTTGCAACCGCCGCCTGAGCTTCAGTTAATTTAAGTGTGCCTGAAGCAGCGTGAAGAGCGGCTCTTGCATCAAAAAGAGTTACAATTCCGTCACCGTCAAGGTCGCCGGGCACGTTATAAACAGTGTTTGCAAGAATGAGAAATCTTCCTGTGTAGTTAACCTGAGTGCCTACGAATCTTGTATGAGGTGAGCCGTTTACGCAAATTGAATTCCAGTTATTTGCGTTATAAATTTTTGCACCTAACGGGCTTATATGCTCGGGCAAGCTGTTGAATTTTATAATGATATTGCCGTTAGGCTGAAACTCCTGACCGTTACAGTAAAGCTTAACATCGTAGCAATATGCTTCAGTGAATCTTGTTGTAACGTTGTGAGCAACCGTTGTGGGGTCAACGGGTGTTGCGACAACCTCAACGTTACCCTCGGGTAAAACCCCATAAGCATCATATACGGTAACGTTTGAATTAGCATCGGTAAGAGTGCGGAAGGCAGTTATTATATTCTGAGGTAAGCCGATATATCTCAAATAGTAATAAGTGTAGGTGTTTTTAACGCAAGATATACCGTTGGTGTAATAATAGAACTTATGATTCTGAGAATCAATTCCGCCTAAAAGCGCATCTTCTTGAATGTTTCTGAGTGAAAACGGTAAAGCAAGATACTTAAGTGATCTGCAGTAAGCGAGAGAATATTCACCGAGAATTTCAAGGTTATCGCTTAAACGTAAGCTTGAAAGATTCCAGCAATATGAAAAAGCATTTGATTCAAGCTCTGTTACAGTGTTTGCCATATCAACGCTTGTTAAATTATAGCAATGGTCGAATGCCTGAGATTCAATTTTTTTTACACCGTAAGGCATAGCGAAATGACCGCCTCTACCGGCAGGGAAGCTTACAAGGGTGTTAAGGCTTCCGTAATTATCTAAAGTATAAAGCACACCGTCTATTGATTTTAATCTTGTGTTATTAGGGTCAACGTCAATAGCATAAAGCGAAGTGCAGAGGTTAAAGGGGTTTCCTGAAATTGAAGTAACCGTTGCAGGAATATATACGTATGTAATATTGCTGTTGCCTTTAAACGTAGAGGCTGAAATAACAGAAACGGGAAATCCGTTTATGTAAGAGGGGATAATTACTTGTGTTGCTGTGCCGGTATATTTTGTTATAGCAAGCTTTTGAGGGTTATTTGTTGGTACTAATCTGTATTGAAAGTCACTTGCCGAAGCCACAACGGGTGCAGTGCTTTTCGTGTTGTCGGCGGCAAATGCATTTGTGCCTGAAAACAATGTGCAGGTTGTTAAAATGCAAACGCACAGCAAATAGCACAAAATTCGCTTTGTATTCAAAAAGGTCACATCCTTATTAAAAGTTATATTTCAACAAATACAATTATACTATATGAGAAAATCAAATTCAATGTAATCTTTTAACAAATATAAAAAGAAAAATATGTAACTATTGAATGTGAGAAGTCGAGTAAAGTTGAAATGAAATGCTAAAATAGAATAAAGTCAAAAAGGGAATAAAAAAGCAAAGCTCCGAAGACAAGCTTCGGAGCGTTATGCTTTAAGTGTTAACTTAGATAGCGCGGGTAACCTTACCGGAGCGCAAGCAGCGTGTGCAAGCATAAACTCTACGGGGAGAGCCGTTAACGATTGCTTTTACTCTTTTAACGTTGGGCTTCCAAGTTCTGTTTGAACGTCTGTGTGAGTGAGAAACCTTGATGCCGAAAGCAACTTCCTTGTTGCAAAATTCACATTTTGCCATTGAGCTGCACCTCCTTCAAAAATTTTCAAATAAAGTCTAAACATAAGACAACGAACGTATAATATCACCTTTTGATTGCAAATGCAAGTGTTTTTTTCACAAATTAACGTATTTTATGAACTTTCACATAATATTGATACAAATATTTAAAAATTTTTTTGAAAATTGCTTGATTTTTACAGATACATCATATATAATAGCACCGTAACCGAACATTTGTACACTTTTAAAAGGAGTAAAAACTATGGCAGAAAGAACAGAAAAAACCAAAGCACTTGAAACAGCGCTTTCCCAGATAGAAAAGAATTTCGGTAAAGGTGCTATTATGCGTCTTGGCGAAAATGCAGGTCTTAACGTTGAAGCTATCCCTACCGGCTCAATAGCGCTTGACGCGGCAACCGGTATCGGCGGTCTTCCCCGTGGCAGAATTGTTGAAATATACGGTCCTGAAAGCTCGGGTAAAACAACTCTCGCTCTTCACGTTGTTGCTGAGGCACAGAAAATGGGTGGCGAGGCTGCATTTATTGATGCTGAACACGCTCTCGACCCCGTGTATGCCGCTGCTTTAGGCGTTGATATTGATTCACTTCTCGTTTCACAGCCTGATAACGGTGAACAGGCACTTGAAATTACAGAGTATCTTGCTCGTTCGGGAGCGCTTGACGTTATTGTCGTTGACTCTGTTGCAGCCCTTGTTCCTAAGGCAGAAATTGAGGGCGAAATGGGTGACTCTCACGTTGGTCTTCACGCCCGTCTTATGTCACAGGCTTTAAGAAAATTAACAGGTGCAATTTCGAAATCAAACACAGTTGTTATCTTTATCAACCAGCTTCGTGAAAAGGTTGGTGTTATTTACGGTAACCCTGAGGTTACAACAGGTGGTAGAGCTTTAAAATTCTATTCAACTATCCGTATAGACGTAAGAAGAGTTGAACAGCTAAAGGGCCCCGGCAACGAATTTATCGGCTCACGTACGAGAGCAAAAATCGTTAAAAATAAAGTTGCTCCGCCCTTCAAAGAGGCAGAGTTTGACATTATGTTTGGCGAGGGTATTTCTAAATACGGTGAGCTTCTTGACCTTGCAGTTAAAATGGAAGTAATAAGAAAAAGCGGTGCCTGGTTCTATTACGGCGAGGAAAGACTCGGTCAGGGTAGAGATAACGTAAAAGAATATATCAGAAACACCCCCGAATTCTGTGCTGAAATTGAGGGTAAGGTTCGCGAAAATATTCAGACTCTTATTTCTGCAAGAAACCCCATTTCGAGAAGAGAGCAGGCTGCCCCCGCTCCCGCAGAGGACGTTACAAAAGAAAAGGCAAGAGCAAAGATTGATATTGCTGTTGATGACGACGAATAATAATGAAAATTACTTCAAAGCAGGGTAACGGCAACAAGATTCATATCTATATTGACGGCGAGTATACCCTTACAGTTTATGACGATTATTGGTACTATAACGGCTTTAAAGACGGTACTGAAATTACAGAAGAAGAGCTTGCTTCCTTGAAAGAGGAGGCAGGCTTTCGCTCTGCTTATGAGAAAGGTATAACCTATCTTTCTATGAGAGCATATTCAAGAAAAGAGCTTTACGATAAGCTTAAACTGAAATACGGCAAGGAAAGTGCCGAAAGAGCAATAGCAAAAATGCTTGATAGGGGTTATATTGACGACGAAAGCTTTTGCAAAGAGTATGCAAGGTATCTTTTCGAAGTTAAAAAATATGATATAAAGAGGATAAATTACGAGCTGAAAAGCAAAGGAATTGACTCTGAAACTATAGATAATACAATTAAAACTCTTGACAACGAGCCGATTTCGCGTATTATAGAAATGTTAAGGACAAAATACTATAATAAAGCAGAAACGGAAAAAGACAGAAAAAAACTTGTAAACCGTTTTGTAAGAATGGGTTATTCCTTCCGAGATATAAGAGAAGCTTTTTCGGAGTGCGAAATAGAGTTTCCTTCGGTTTGAATAATCCAAAACTAATGAGGTGAATGTTATGTCACGAAAAATCGGAATGATAAGTCTTGGTTGTCCCAAAAATCAGGTGGATGCTGAAATTATGCTTAAAAAGCTTGTTGATGCGGGCTACGTGCTTGTTCAGGATGCAGACAAGGCTGATATTGTTATCGTAAACACCTGCGGTTTTATCGAGGACGCAAAAAAGGAATCTATCGATGCAATTCTTGAAATGGCAGATTTAAAGGAAGACGGAATTCTTAAAAAGATTCTCGTTACAGGCTGTCTTGCTCAAAGATATGCCGATGAGGTTATCAGCGAAATTCCTGAGGTTGACGGTGTTATAGGTATCGGTGCTAATGCAGATATCGTAGCCGTTTGCGATGCGATTTTCGAAAACGAAGAGGTTTACAGTAGCTTTCCCGATAAAGAGCTTCTTCCTCTCGATGGTGGCAGAATTCTTACAACACCCGAATATACTGCATATCTTAAAATTGCAGACGGTTGTTCAAACTGTTGCTCTTACTGTGCAATTCCCTCTATCAGAGGTGCTTTCAGAAGCAGAAAAATGGATGACGTACTTGAAGAGGCAAATGCTCTTTGCGAAAAGGGTGTAAAGGAAATTATTCTTGTTGCGCAGGATACTACCCGTTACGGTGAAGACCTTTACGGCGAATTAAAGCTTCCCGAGCTTCTTAACGAGCTTAACAAAATCGAAAAGCTTCAATGGATAAGACTTCTTTATTGCTATCCCGAAAGAGTGACCGACGAGCTTTTAGATGCTATTGCCGAAAACGAAAAGGTTTGCCACTATATTGATATCCCTATGCAGCATGCAGACGGTGAAATTCTTAAAGCAATGAATAGAAAAGGGGACAAAGAAAGTCTTTTAGCTCTTGTTGAGAAAATCAGAGCAAGAATCCCCGATATGATTATAAGAACAACCTTTATAACAGGCTTCCCCGGTGAAACTGAAGAAGCTTTTACAACTCTTTCAGCGTTTGTAAACGAAGCAAAGCTTGACAGAGTAGGTTGCTTTGCTTACTCTCGTGAGGAGGGTACACCTGCTTACGATTTTGATAATCAGATTGATTCAGAGGTTGCGGCTGAAAGAGCCGAGGTTATTATGAATCAGCAGTATACAATTTCTGAAGAAAAGCTTCAGGAATGTATCGGCAAAACCTACGATGTTCTTGTTGAGGGCTATGACCCTTACTTAGATAGCTATTACGGCAGAACGTATATGGATTCACCCGATATTGATAATAATATCGTTTTCACCTCAGGCTACAGAATTGATGACGGTGATATTGTCCCTGTAGAAATTTTTGATAAGGATGAGTATGCACTCATTGGTGAAGCAGTATGAAAATGATGAACGTACCTAATCAGCTTACGGTTATAAGAATTATTCTTACACCTATTTTCCTTGCTTTGTTTTTGAGCGATATGCCTCATCATTTCCTTATAGGTCTTATCGTTTTTGCAATAGGCTCGTTTACCGATTTTCTTGACGGTAAAATTGCCCGTAAGAAACAGATTGTAACCGTTTTCGGTCAGCTTGCAGACCCCGTTGCAGATAAAATTCTTACAACTGCGGCACTTCTTGCATTTATGCAGTTTGGTCTTTGTAACATATGGATTATTATGATAGTTCTCTTAAGAGAATTTACAATAACCTCATTCCGTCTTGTTGCTACTGCTCAAGGAATCGTTATCCCTGCAAATATTTACGGCAAGCTTAAAACAATATCTCAAATGGTATTTTCTTTAGTAATTATGATTCTTGCCGAGCTTAACGATATCGGCATTTTAGGCGATAAATTCCCCTTGTCACAGGTTTCAAACGGACTTTTATGGGTTACCGCCGTGCTTTGCGTAATCTCAGGCGTAATTTATGTAAAACAATCAATCAAACTTATAGATTTTTCCAAATAATCGGGAGGAAATATGCAGCTTTATAATTCACTTTCTCGTAAAAAAGAAATTTTCAAAGAAAACGTGCCCGGTAAGGTAAATATGTATACCTGCGGTCCTACCGTTTACCATTTTGCTCACATAGGTAATCTTCGTAGCTATATTATGGAGGATGTACTTGAAAAGCATCTTCGTTACAGCGGTTACGACGTAAAGCGTGTAATGAATATTACCGACGTTGGCCATCTTTCAAGCGATGCCGATACAGGCGAAGATAAAATGGTTAAGGGTGCAAAGAGAGAAAACAAAACTGTTATGGATATTGCGAAATTCTATACAGATGCTTTCTTTGAGGATTGCAAAAAGCTTAATATTAAAACACCCGACGTAGTTGAGCCCGCAACAAATTGTATTGATGAATTTATTACAATGGTAAGCGGTCTTATCGAAAAGGGCTATGCTTATCTTGCAGGCGGTAATGTTTATTTTGATACCTCAAAGCTCGATGAATATTATGTTTTCAACAAGCACGACAGCGAAGAGCTTATGGTTGGCGTTCGTGAGGGCGTTGAAGAGGATACAAACAAACGTAATAAAAACGACTTTGTTCTTTGGTTTACAAAATCAAAGTTTGAAGAGCAGGCTCTTAAATGGGATTCTCCCTGGGGGGTAGGCTACCCCGGTTGGCATATTGAATGCTCTGCAATAAGCCTTAAGCATTTAGGCGAATATATGGATATTCACTGTGGCGGTATTGATAACGCATTCCCTCATCACACAAACGAAATCGCCCAGAGTGAAGCATATTTAGGTCATAAATGGTGTAACTATTGGTTTCACGTTTTACACCTTAACACAAACACAGGTAAAATGAGTAAGTCAAAGGGTGAATTCCTTACAGTTTCTCTTCTTGAAGAAAAAGGCTATAACCCTCTTGCATACAGATTTTTCTGCTTACAGTCACATTACAGAAAACAGCTTGTTTTCTCTTACGAAAACCTTGACGGTGCTGCAACGGCTTACGACAAGCTTCTTAAAAAGATTGCAGCTCTTAACCCCGTTGAGAGTGACGAGCTTGATATGGCAGCAGTTGAAAAGCTTACTGCATCCTTCAAAGCAGCTCTTGATAACGATATAAGCACTTCTCTTGCAGTAACTGCAGTTTACGACGTGCTTAAAGAAAAAACAAATGATAAAACGAAGATTTATCTTCTTAACGATTTTGACAGAGTGCTTTCTCTTGACCTTGTTGAAGGTGCGAAAAAGCTTTCACAGAAGAATGAAGCACCTGTCGAGGTAGATGACTTTGCAAAATACGTTGAAGAGCAGATTGCTTTAAGAGTTGAAGCTAAAAAGGCTAAAAACTTCGCAGAAGCAGACAGAATTCGTGATGAATTGGCTTCAAAGGGTGTTACTCTTCTTGATACCCGTGAAGGCACAAAATGGAGTAAGGAATAAAACCCCACTATTCTTAAAATAAACGGAGTAAAAATATGACCAGTAAAGAACGAGCAAAATTACGAGCAGAGGCAAACGGCCTTGACCCTATTTTTCAGATAGGAAAAGAGGGTGTTACCGATGCAGTAATTGCCCAGATTGAAGATACCTTTAACACAAGAGAGCTTTTTAAAATTAAAGTGCATCTTGAAAGTGCTCCCGAATCACCGAAGGAAATCGCACAAAAGCTTTCAGAGGCAACAGGCTGCGACGTTATTCAGATAATCGGCGGTACTATCGTGGTTTTCAGAATTAATCTTATTCTTCGTCAAAAGGAAGCAGAAAAGAAGAAAAGGTTAAAAGAAAAAGCACGTAAAGAAGCTCTTGAAAGAAGAACAGAACGCACAAGGAATAAATACAGCAGGTAATTATTATGAGCGAAGTTGTTACAATTACAAGTAAAAAAAAGAAAGCCCCCTTTATAATCGGGCTTATCGTTTTGATTTTTGCAATAACGGGTGTTGTAAGCATTGTTAATTTTGCAGTTTCAAAGCTTTCCACAGGCGAAGAAGAAACGGTTGACTATTCGGAATATGCCGATTTTCTTACTTGGGTGGTAGGCGTTGACCCTGCACCGTTTAGTGATATCACAAATGCAGATAAAGATACTCTTCGTAATATTGCAATATGTACTCTTTTAAGTGATGACGTAAAAACAGGTGACTATAACGTAACGGAAGACGGTCTTATTGTTCCTGCGGCGGACGTTGAAAAATATTATTTTGATATGTTCGGTGCAGACGTGGGTATAATTCACGCAAGCGTTGTGGGCTACGGTTACGAATTTACTTATAATGCAGGTGACAATACCTACACCGTACCTCTTACAGGCGTTACACCGCCTTTCTCGGTAAGAATTGAGTCAGTTCAGAAAACAGGCGGTCTTGCAGTGCTTCGCGTTGGCTACGTCGGAACAAATAACGTTGAAGTTCTTCCCGACGGCACTCTTGCCCCCACCCAGCCCGATAAGTATGCAGACATAACAATCCGCGAAACAGAAACGGGATTTAATCTGATATCCGTTATGACAGTAACAGTCGGCGAATTTAACGGCTGATTTTGCGTATTTTGCAATTTTCTGTCCACTCGCAGTATCTTAAAATGGCAAATTGGAAATGGCAAGTGGCAAATTAAGGGTCTGCGACGCTATTATATAAGCTTCGCGGGGAGCAATTACCCTACCAATAGAATAAATTTTAAAAGGCGGTGTACCTCTCTTCGAAGAGAGGGGGACCGCCTTAATTTATACTTATTCATTGATATTAAGTTTTAAGCGTACCTATAAATAGCTTTTAAAACAAAGTTTAACGGGCGGTGGAGAGTTCTCTACGCGACAAGGGAGCGTAGTTGAAGCGTTAGCTTCAAATGTAATAAACTAACTTAACGAAAAGCTACAAAAGAACAACCGTAAGGAATGTGGCTCTGCCCATTCCGCTTTGGATGTTGTTCGTTTATCGTCATAGGTTGTTGTATGAGTATGGTTGTTTACACGGAACACCCAGAGGGATGTTCCTTACAGCTGTTCTAATTTTGTTTATTATTTTAGGCGAATTTATGTCAATGAAACCTGCGGTTTCACGACGTTCGAGGACTCACGTCGAGAACTCTCCACCGCCCGAAAAACTTAATTCTAACAAAAAATCATTGGCACGAAATATATTTATTCTAAAAACAACAAAGCGAAAGGCGGTCCCTGCCCTCTTGCGGTACCCAAAATTGTTTGCTCGCTATTCGCTTCGCACAATTTTGACCGCTACGCCAACTCACACTCCCTGTTTCCGCCACCGGCGGC
>JAGBCU010000044.1 GCA_017937865.1 Clostridia bacterium
CATGCGATATTGAGGATGACGACGGTCCTTTCGGCAACGGTGTTTTATCAAAATATCCTTTGAAAACTATTGAAACAATCGGTATTCCCGACCCGACAGAAAAAACAGGCAATCAGCTTTACGAAACAAGAGCTGTTTTAAAGGTAACTCTTGATAATGGCTTAACAGTTCTGATTACCCATTTCGGTTTGAATTCAGATGAGCATATAAACGCAGTTAAAACCGTTCTTAATTGCCTTGAAAAAGAAAAATGTGTGTTTATGGGTGATTTAAACGTTGAGCCTGATAACGAGGTGCTAAAGCTTATTCAAAGCTGTTTAGTTGATACTGCAACGGTTATCGGTGAAGATTTATTAAGCTTTCCCTCTGATAAGCCCTATAAAAAGATTGACTATATTTTCGTAACGCCCGACGTGAAAATAATATCTGCTGATATTCCCGATATTATTTGCTCGGATCATAGACCTCATTTAGCAGAAATTGAATTTTAAATAAAGAATAATTATAAATTGGAGTAAAAAAATGAAGATTAAACCTCATAAAAACAAAACGGTATCAAAAATTCCTAAGATTGATTTTAAATCTATTGATTACAAAAGGCTTGTGCCGAAAATTATAGTGGCTATTGTGCTTGTTGCCGTTATCGGTATGGGTGTTTATGGTACTATTTACGGTATTAAAGAAGAAATAAGAGATAAAGAAATTCAAGAAAACGTTACAACAACCAAAGCGCCGGTAATTAAAATGGAGGGCAAAGAAAAGGCCTTTACTGAAAACGGTGTTAAAATTACCCTTACTGACAATTTTGAAATCAAAAAAGACTCTGCTGTTGATGCAGGCTTTGTTGCTGAGGGTATTGAAATTTATTTCTTTAATGAGACCTTTGAGGAATATCCTGAGGATAAAGACTTAACAGTAGAGGAATATTTAAAGGATTTGGCAGAGATTAACGGTGAAGACCCCGAAAGCATAAAAGAGGAGGATGGACTTTATTACTTCGAGTATATGTACGACTCCGGTAAAAAGCTTGATGCTTACGTCGTTACCGCTTATAAGCATACAGACGGTTTCTTTATTGCAAATTTCATAACCTCAAATTCAGATGCTATAGCATTTAAAGAGCATATTTTAAAATGGGCGAAAACCGTTGAGATTGTTGAATAAATTTATAGTCAGGTGACTTAATCATGGTATATCCTAAAAATAATAAGCTTGTATCAAAAATTGATACTTATTTAAACTGTGCTGAAGTGTTTGCTTACAGAAGTACTTGTCTAAAAAGAAAATACGGCGCTGTTATCGTTAAGGATGACGTTGTTGTTTCAACGGGCTACAACGGCTCTCCCCGTGGCTTTGAAAACTGTTGCGAAATAGGTAAGTGTCCTCGAATTGAGCTTGATATGCATCAGGGTGAGGGTTACGGTATATGCAGAGCTGTACACGCTGAAATGAATGCTCTTTTAAATTGTTCCCGTCAGCAAACTATGGGTGCTGATTTGTACTTAACGGGCGTCAATCCCGATGATAGCTCTGTTTATAAAGCAAAGCCTTGTCCTGTATGTGCAAGAAATATTATTCAGGCTGGTATAAGAAACGTCTATCTTCGCGTTGGTGACGGTGCTGATAATTATATCGTAATCCCTGCAGAAGAGCTTGATTGGTTACAGACTTTAAATAATGAGGTGAAAAAGTGATACGTGTAATAAAAATAATAGGTTTAATTCTTTTATTATCAGTTTTCCTTTTTTTAGCAGTTGCTTCGCCTTATTGCGTAAGCTATTTGCCTTCAAAAATTGACAGCGAGTTTGATATTAATATGAATGAAAATATTAAAGCAACGTTTTCTTTAGATGAAAAAACAACAGTTAACCTTGAAGAAATTGAAGCCGAATGGTTTAATTATTACGGAGTTTTATATAAATCAGATTCATACGTAAAAGGTGAGATTTCCTATAAAATAGGTCTTAAGGAAAAAACGGAAGACTTTTTCCTTGAGCCGAGTGGCGAAAATGGCGTAACCTTCTACTCATTTATTGATGATTGTCTTGATGGGGTAAAAGCTACTAAAGTTAACAGCGTTTCTTTTGAAGTCTTAAAGGGTGACGGCAATTTCGAATTCCTCGGCTTTAATGCTTTTAACAGAGAAATTCCCGAGCAAGAGGTTTTCATTGAATCAGATGAATATAAATTAGGCGTTGATCTTCATTGGGGCGGTGCTTTAAGCTACCTTGAGGATATGAATTCCAACGTTCAAGCAGTTTCAGTTGACGGCTTTATTAAGGTGGATTCAAATGCTGCCGAAAGATATAAAACAGAGTCCGTAAACGATAACGTTAACCTTATAAACAGATTCGACCCGGGAAGACTTGTTCAGCAGTCTTATTACGGCACCGATAAATATGATACCGGTATTTTTATGGATAACGTGTGGCGTTATAACCCCGTTCAAGGCGGCAATCAGTTTGGCGATGCAAGTAAAATTGTTGACTTGAGAATAGATGAAAATTCTGTTTATATCAAATGCCGTCCTCTCGATTGGGCAAAAGAAAAAGAATTTATAACACCTTCTTATATGGAGGCTACCTATAAATTTGAGGGTAAGCTTGTTAAGGCAACCTGCAGATTCGTTGATTTTTCCGGTTATCCCGAGGCAGAATCAGACCAGGAATTACCTGCGTTTTATTGCATTGAGCCCTTTAACGAATTCGTTTATTACGGCGGTGATAAGCCTTGGACTAACGGTGATTTAACAGAAGAGCCCCAGCTTATATTCTGGCCTGATGCAGGCTATCCAAAGTTTAAATCTCTTGAGAATTGGGCGGCTTTTAAGGGCGAGTTTGACGATAGCTTCGGTATAGGCGTTTACGTGCCGGACCAGACTGAATTTTTAGCAGGTGTTTTCAATAGAGAGACAACAACAAATATTGAGCCTGATAAGGACGGTCCAACCTCTTATATTGCCGTTGTAGAGCATAGAAAATTCCAAAGCTTCGCACCCTCACAGTATGATTTTTATCTTACAACGGGTGATACCCGGGAGATAAGAGATAGTTTTAAAACTGTTGAAAAATGACAATACAAGCCGTTGAAAGCTCTCAACGGCTTGTATTTTGCTTTTATATATAATAAAAAACAGATAAAATATAGGTTATTTGTTGCTTTTTATAATTGACTTTATATTATATGTGTGTTATATTTATGTCAACCGATAGAGGTGCATTTTGTTATCAGTACCCGTAGCATATAAGGTTTGCCAAAACCGTTACGGTGAAAGGAGCAGGTGCCGAAGACGGCTTACGGTAAAAAGTCGGTCTGGCAACAGGGAATAATATCCGTGTTGTTGTCGCCATTGGCGGAGAGCTATCTTACATATTTTTGTACCGTTTTTATATGCTTTAGCGTATTACGGTGAATTTGTGTGTGGGTAGTTGCTTTTCGGCAACTATTATTTTTTTGTAGGGAGAGTATATTTTATGAAAAATACTGTTTTCCAGGGTGTTGCAACAGCTCTTGTAACTCCTATGAACGCAAACGGCGTTGACTATGATGCATTTGAAAGACTTATCGAATGGCAGATTGAAGAGGGTATAAACGCTCTCGTTATCGCAGGAACAAGCGGTGAGGGCTCAACTCTTACTGATGAAGAGCACAAAGAGGTCCTTCGTTTTTCAGTTGAAAAGGTTGCAGGTAGAGTGCCCGTTATCGCAGGTACAGGCTCAAACGACACTGCATATGCTATAGCACTTACAAAATTTGCTTGTGAGGTTGGTTGCGATGCAATGCTTCTCGTTACACCTTACTATAATAAAGCTACTCAAAGAGGCCTTATTGAGTCATTCAGAGCTATTGCAGATGCTTCAACAAAGCCCTGTATTCTCTATAACGTTCCCTCAAGAACAGGCTGTAACCTTACACCCTCTTCTTGTGCAGTTCTTGCAGAGCATCCCAATATTGTAGGTATCAAGGAAGCAAGCGGTAATATTTCTCAGATTGCTGAAATAGCTGCTCTTACAAAGGGTAACTTTGATATTTATTCAGGTAATGACGACCAGATTGTTCCTCTTATGTCTTTAGGCGGTAAGGGTGTTATTTCTGTTGTTTCAAACATTCTTCCCAAGAAAACTGTTGAGCTTTGCGACAAATTCTTTGCAGGCGACCTTGAGGGTAGCCGTGACATTCAGTTAGAGCTTCTTCCTCTTATCAATTCTCTTTTCTGCGAGGTTAACCCCATTCCCGCAAAAGCAGCAGTTGCAGCAATCGGCTTCGGTGAGAATTACGTTCGTCTTCCTCTTACAACTATGGAGCCTGAAAACGAAGCTAAAATGCGCGCTCTTATGAGAGAACAGGGTCTTAACGTATAATTTAAAAGGTAAGTATTATTTATGATTTGTTCGAATCTTGAAATAAAAGACGGTGTTTTGTTTTTCGGCGGTAGAAGTACAGTTGAATTAGCAAATAAATACGGTACACCGATTTACGTTATGGATGAAAAAACTGTACGTAAAAACTGCCGTACTTATTTAGATGCTATGAGAAAGTATTTTGGCGAAAACGCAAAACCTTTTTACGCAAGTAAAGCTTGCTCATTCAAAAAAATATATAATATCGTAGGCTCCGAGGGTATGGGTGTTGACGTTGTTTCTGTCGGTGAAATCTATACCGCAAAAGTGGCGGGCTACGATATGAAAAACGTCTGCTTCCACTCAAACAGTAAGAATGATTACGATATTGAGTTCGCAATTGATAACGGCGTAGGTTGCTTTGTTGTTGATAATATTGAAGAGCTTGAAGCTATTGACAATTTTGCAGCTCAAAAGGGGATAAAGCAAAAAATTCTTTTCAGAATTACCCCCGGTATTGATACTCATACCTACGAAGCGGTTAATACAGGTAAGGTTGATTCAAAGTTCGGCTTCCCAATTGAAACGGGTGCCGCTATGGAGATTACAAAAATTGCCCTTACAAAGAAAAATATTGACCTTGCAGGCTTCCACTGTCACGTTGGCTCTCAGCTTTTCGATTCAGATGTTTTTGTTCGTTCTGCAGAGATTATGCTTAAATTCATCGCCGACGTTAAAAACACTCTCGGCTATGAAGCAAAAGAGCTTGATTTAGGCGGAGGCTACGGTGTAAGATACACTGAAAAAGACCCTGTTTTAAATATTGAGGAAAATATAAAACAGGTTGCAGAGTACGTTAAAAAGCTTTGCAAGGAGTTGAATATTAACGAGCCGGCTATAAGCATGGAGCCGGGTAGAAGCATAGTTGCCGATGCAGGTATTACACTTTATAAAGTCGGTAACGTAAAGCGTATCGAGGGTTATAAAAATTACGTTGCTATTGACGGCGGTATGGGGGACAATCCCCGCTATGCTCTTTACGAGTCAGAATATACCGTTGTAGCGGCTGATAAATCTGATGAGGAATGTAACTTCACCTGCGACTTAGTAGGAAGATTTTGCGAAAGCGGAGATATTATTCAGCCTTCAATTAAGCTTCCCGAAAGCGTTAAACGAGGCGACATTATAGCAGTTCTCACAACAGGTGCTTATAACTATTCAATGGCTTCAAACTATAACCGAATTCCCAAATTACCCGTTATAATGGTAAACGGCGAAGAGGATTACGTTGCTGTAAAAGGCGAAACTCTTGAGGATATTATAAGAAACGATATGTAAAACAAACACCCGATTAAGAATTTCTTAATCGGGTGTGATTTTTATGGCGCTGCAGTTGTATCCTGAACGCTGAATATATTATGTGAATAACAGACTATTCCGTTTGATGTCATATATTCTTTTTGCTTTTCCTGACTGTTGAGGTAAGCCCAATTCCACAGTAAATCAACGGTATCTAACTTCACGGATTTATCTAAAGGTTTTACTCTGCCGTTTTCAAATATAATTATTCCGCTTTTCCCGTTTACTGTGGTGTAAACGCTTTCTTCGTTATCAACCTTGTTTATGAAAAGAACAAAAGACTTTGCTTCTTCAATATAGTTTTCATCGCTTTCTATGGTTATAACCTCACCGATGCTTTCTTTTACAGGGCAGTCAACGTAAACCTCGGTGTAATATTTTCCGTTTTTTTCATAGGTTTTTATATATTTTATTTCTTCAACTTCTTTTCCGTAAACGCAACGAAATTTATGTGTACTTGCAAGTATTACATAATCTGCTGCTTCGTTTAATTCTGAAACGCTAATTTCTTTTTTTTGTTAAATCTAAAACAACGTATATTGAAGAACCCAAAAGCACAAAACACAGAATTATTATAAAAGTTTTCTTTTTCATAACTACACCTTTAGGTTTTTACCGATAACGTAAATTCCCATGATCATCAATCCTATTGATAAACCGAGGAAAACGCCTGAAAAGAAATCGGTGAAATTTGAGCCACCTAAAAGACGGGATATTACCAAAAAGGTGACACCGAGAACAATAACTAAAAAACCGTAAATGGTTTTGTTCTGTTTCTCAAGGCTGTAAACACGCCTTAATAAAAACATTATTCTCATATCTTCGGCATTTTCACGAATATCATCTTTCTCCTCTCCATCCATAAGCTCGGAAACGGTAATTTCCAATTCCTTGCAAAGCGGTTTTATAATACTGTAATCCGGCATACAGTTGCCGTTTTCCCATTTCGATACAGTTTTATTTGAAACGCCAAGAATTTCAGCTAACTGCATTTGTGTTAGGTTTTTTTCTTTCCTTTTTTGTGCAATAAATCTACCGATTTGTTTCTGATTCATCATTTGACCTCCTTGTTTAATTAATTGTTGTGTAATTAAAAGAAAAGGGGGGACGGTTGAAATCTTTTAATTAATTTAAAAATAACTCTTTCAAATGTTTTTTTTCCACCAACTAAAAAGAGAATTTAGGTGGAATATATGATTTAAAGGAATTATATCATATTTTACGGGCTTTGTAAAAGATTGAAGGGAATAGAATTAATAATAATTAAAAAGGGGATTACCTCTCTTTGAAGAGCGGTAATCCCTGCAGCTTTATGTTTTATTTCCATATTACATAATTATTTCTTCTCATTTATAAACGCCCTGAATAACGGTAAGCAGGCATCGAAAAAGGCTTTGTAGGCTTCGCAATAATCTCTGTCATATCGGTTTCTTTTACATCCGCCACCACGGCAAAGGGGTAAATATCTGCATTTCTTACATTCTTCTTTTATTTTAAGGCTTTCTCTTAAAAATTCAATAGCCTTCTCGCTGTGTGCCAATGTGTCAAAATTTTCACTCGGTGAGTTTATATTACCTAAAAGCCATTCATCCGTGCAATAAAAGTCGCAGGGGTAAACGTTACCGTTACCCTCAACAACAAACTGATGGGTGCAGTGACCGCACATTCCGCATTGCTCCGTAGGGTTTCCTAAATAAAGGTGAACAAGGTTGTCAAAATATCTTATACTTGTATATTCGCCCCTTACGTAGTCTTTAACGTAAGCGTTAAAGCCGTGAATAAGAAAGTGCTTGTACTGTTCAACAGTCATATAAAGCTCGCTTTCAGTATCGTCACCAAATGGACGAAGGCAGGGGATAAACTGAAGATATTTAAAGCCTCTTTTCTTAAAATATCTTAAAATAACGTCAATATTTTCTGCACATCTTCCCGTTAAGACGGTAAGAATATTAAACTGAACGTTATGCTTTGTAAAAATATCAGCGGCTTTTATGATTTTATAAAAAGCGTTTTGCCCTTTATCGTCAATTCTGAAGGAGTTGTTATCAAAATCACCGTCAAGGCTAAGCCCTACAAGAAAATCTTTTTCCTGTAAAAATTTTGCCCATTCATCATTAATCAGCGTGCCGTTTGTTTGTAAGCCGTAATAAATTTTACTGTTTTTCTTGTTGTGTTTATCAACCGTTTCACAGAAAAATTTATAAAAATCAAGACCGCGTATTGTAGGCTCACCGCCTTGAAAAGCGAAAGCAATGCTTTCACCGTCTGCAAACTCAAGTGCTTTAGTTATTAAGCTTTCAGCACATTCTTCAGTTAAAAGACCAAAGCTTTTAATATCTCTATGGTCGGTAACGTCGTGATAAAAGCAATATTTGCATCGCATATTACAAAGGCTTGATGCGGGCTTAATCATAATTGAAAGAGGGGGCAACGTGTACAACTCCTTTCTCTATAATTCAACCTCGGTTTTACCCGAGGTTGTTTTTGTATTTATTCATAATACTCTTCGTTTATTCCGCGACGGTCAGCTTTGAAATTCTTCATAATTTCATTCATCTTTTCGTTCATTTCCTCTGCTATAGTGGGATAAACTGATGAACGGTTAAGGTTTTCGCCTGCGTCATCGCTTAAAATATGTAACCAGTTCTTTCTGTATTTATCAAAGAAAGCAGAGTTATCATTCTGTATTCTCTGGAAATATTTGAAGGTAATATATTCGTTATCTGTAAGAACCGGATATTTGTAGTCCTTGTATTCTTTTCTTGAAAGCACGTCTTCAGTTGAAACTGTGTACTGAATAGCCTTAAGGCTTTCTCTCTTCATATGAAGAATGGGGTGGTCCTCTGTATGTACAACGGTGTCATTTTTAAGAAGCGGTACTAAAGAAACGCCGTCAATATCTCTGTCAAAGGGAAGGTAGTTCTTTTCGCCACCGTTACCAGTAATACCGCAAAGCTCAACTAACGTAGGCATAACGTCAACGAGTGTAGCACTCTGGCTTCTTGTTGTGCCTTTTTCCCAAAGACCGTTATTGTTGCCCCAACGAATCATACAAGGCACCTTTTGACCGCCCTCGTAAGCGAGATATTTACCACCGCGAAGCTCACCAACCGAGCCTTCAAGAGCAGGACCGTTATCACTTGTGAAAATGATAATAGTATCGTCCATTACACCCAAATCCTCAAGAGTGTTGAAAAGCTCGCCAAGGTAATAGTCAAATTCAGTAACGCAGTCTGCGTACGTACCCATACCCGTTACGCCGTCAAAATCGTCACCGGCGTAAATCGGTGCGTGAGGCCACGGTGTAGCATAGTAAGCAAAGAAGGGCTCGTCAGAGCTTGTAACCTGGTCAGTAATCCAATCGTTAATTTCCTCGTGAATCCATTCACTTGCTTTGCTCTGGTCCTTTAATTCATCAGTACCGTGAACGATTTCATATTCACCGTTTTCTTCAACAACGTGGTAGAAGGGCTTCATATCGTTAACGTGGTGGCTGCCGTAGAAATAGTCGAAGCCTTGGTTTGTGGGAAGATATTCACCGTAGTCGCCTAAATGCCATTTACCGAAAGCACCTGTGTTGTAGCCTGCATTCTGGAAAATCTCTGCAAGAGTAATTTCGTCGCCGAGCATACCGTCTGCATTGTTACCCATTTCAATTGAGTTGAAAATACGGGTCTGTGCGAAAGGAGAAAGCGTATCAACTGTGGGATAAATAACGTTATCTGCGTAGCCTCTGAAAGGATATCTACCTGTCATAAGAGCGAATCTTGCAGGTGAGCAAACGGAGTAGCTTGAGTAGAAGTTATCAAAGTTGATACCCTCTTCACCGATTCTATCCATATTAGGCGTATCGTAAATTGCACCGTTAAGAGAAGTGTCTGCGTAGCCCATATCGTCCATAAGAATAAAAAGAACGTTAGGGTTTCCTGATTTTGCTTTGTCTACGCCGTCAAGGTAATCATCGTGACCCTTCCAAAGACGAGTTGTGTTAGGCTTAGAACGAAGATTCATTGTAAGCACGTAAAGCACGGTTGTACCTGCAAGGGCAATACTGATAATAGAAGTAACAACCTTATGAGCAGTTGTTTTCTTGAATGCTTTTTTAGAAATGACAACAAGCGCTACAACGGCAATAATACAAGGAAGAAGTAAAAGAATATTACCGCCAAGCCTTGTAAGGAAGTTACCTGCACCTGTAAATAAGGGGTGCTCAGCACTCGACCAGCCTGCCTTACCGCTTGAAAAAGCACCAAATCCGGCATCAGCACCGAAGATAAGGAAGTATAAGAAAATGCCTATAGCACTTCCTGCATAACCGACAATATTAAATAAATAAACCTTCTTTTTTATTACAATTCCGAGGAATATAAGTGCCGATAAAATGCACATATAAGCCACGTTTACAACTGCAACGATATTAAGCCTTAAAGCTAAAAGGGCGATACCTAAAACAACGCCGATTATAGCAGTTATAAGGGGTAAAACCTTTTTGCCTTTGTCAAAAGTAATACCTTGTTTCACAAAACAACCTCTTTTCATATGGATATATAATGTAACTATACCACAATTCTCTATTTTTGACAATAGAAAAACTGCCCGCTTTTCGGGCAGTTTAATAGGTAATATAAACGATAAAATTAAACTGAAACTGAAATAACGAAATCGTTTACGCTTAAAAGAGCATTTATTTCTTCGGGATTTATATGGCTTTTAGCTCTTACTGTGTACATACAAACTATTTTTTCGTTTCTCTTTTCAACGTCGCAGGAAATGATTGTGTAGCCGTTGTCTTTTAAAAGATTGCTTGTTGTTTCAATTGCTTCAACGTCTTGTTTAAGCTTAACCGTAATTGCGGCTGTGCTTGTGTTTTCGACGGGAAGAATTTTGTGAACAACAATCTGAACTATGAGTAGAATTAAGGTTGCGTATACCGCAATACCGTACATACCTGCACCTGCGGCAAGCCCGATACCCGCAGTAGTCCAAACACCTGCGGCGGTTGTAAGACCTTTAACTGTACCTTTATAAACGATGATACCTGCACCGAGGAAAGAGATACCCGTAACAACCTGAGCGGCAAGCCTTGCACCGTCAAGGTTAACGTGGTCGGCGTAACCGACGATATCAAAGAAACCGTATTTACTGACAACCATAATAAGAGCAGAGCCCAAAGCAACAATTATGTGAGTTCTGATACCTGCTTCTTTCTGGCGGAGAGTTCGTTCAACACCGATAGCCGCACCGCAAATACCTGCGGTAATAAGAGCTAAAAGGTAGGGGAGAACGCTTTCAACCTTAAAGGTGGCAATAAATGTTTCTAAAACTTCTGCTAAATCGAATGACAAAACGCTATCGTTAAAAAGCATAATTTCCTCCTGAAACTATTAATATCCTGTTATTATAATACATATTTGTTTTTCTGTCAAATGATGACAGGGAAATTAAAGTCATAAAAGAAGAATTGTCCACATAGCATTTATTGAAGAATTAAAAAGATTTCAATTCGGAGGTAGATTTATGACAGACACAAATATTTATAAGGATATTGAAGCACGAACAGGCGGAGATATTTATATAGGCGTTGTGGGGCCCGTAAGAACAGGTAAATCAACGTTTATAAAAAGATTTATGGATACTTTGGTTTTGCCTAATATTAACAGTAGCTTCAAAAGAGAGCGTGCTCAGGATGAGTTACCCCAATCGGCAACGGGAAGAACGATTATGACAACTGAGCCTAAATTTATCCCCGAAGAAGCGGTAAAGGTTGATTTACCCGATAATGCATCCTTAAACGTAAGGTTAATTGATTGTGTAGGCTATATTGTTCCAAGCTCGTTAGGTTATATTGAAGAAGACAAACCCCGTATGGTAAAAACCCCTTGGTATGACCACGAAATACCCTTTAATATGGCGGCGGAAATCGGCACTCAAAAGGTTATAACCGAGCATTCTACAATAGGGCTTGTTGTAACTACCGACGGTAGTATCAGCGATATTCCCCGAGAAGAATATGAAGAAGCTGAGGAGAGGGTGGTTGACGAATTAAAAGCAATTAACAAGCCCTTTGTTATGCTTCTTAATTGCACCGACCCAAATTCTGCTTACAGTAAAATGCTTTCGGATGAGCTTTCTTTTAAGTATAAGGTGCCCGTAATCCCCGTAAATTGCCTTGAAATTGATGAGGAAACAATAAGGGTAATTTTAAGTGCGGTGTTATTCAGATTTCCTGTAAACGAAATAGGCATTTCTCTTCCCGGTTGGGTTAATGACCTTGCAACAGAGCATTGGTTGAGAAAATCAGTTTGCAATACCGTTAAGGAATCAGCCTGCAAAATCAATTGCCTTGGTGATATCGCTTCAATGGCAAAGGATATCGGCGAAAACGAAAATATTCTTGAAGCTACGGTTATTAATCTTGATTTAGGTAAGGGCTGTGCGGTAATTGAAGCGAAGCTTTCAAGCGAGCTTATTTATAAAATAATTGAAGAAAAAACAAAGCTTCAGATATCAGATGAGCAGGAGCTTGTTTCAACCTTAACCCAGCTTTCCGAAATTAAGAAAAAATACGATAAAATCAAAAATGCTCTTGACGAGGTTGAGGCTACGGGCTACGGAATCGTAATGCCCGATATTGATGAGTTAACTCTTAAAGAGCCCGAAATAGTAAAGCAGGGCGGAAGATACGGCGTTCGTCTTTCTGCATCCGCACCGTCAATACATATGCTGAAAACTTGTATTGAAACCGAGGTCGCCCCCGTAGTAGGTACTGAAAGTCAGTCGGAAGAATTACTAAAATATCTTCTCACGGGCTTTGAGGAAGACCCCCATAAAATATGGGAATCCGATATTTTCGGCAAATCTCTCAATGAGCTTGTAAACGAGGGGTTAAGAAGTAAGCTTTGCCATATGCCCGTTGACGCAAGAGGCAAAATCCAAGAAACACTTGAAAGAATAATAAACGACGGCTGCAGCGGTCTTATCTGTATAATTTTATAAACAAATAATAAAATATAGCTCAAATCATCACCCGAAAAAGAATTTTTAAGTTCTTCTTCGGGTGTTTTTTTCTCTTTTTATGAGAATTTTCTAAAACCGATTTTTTGAACATTTTTAGGACAAGTTTTCGGTCATCCAAACCGCTTAAAACATCACTTTTTCAGTGGTTTCGAACCGTTCCTTGATTTTTACCTCACCCTGTAAGGAACGTGGCTCTGTGTCTCGTGTGGGAGCAATTCGTTTGCCGTCATAATTTGTTGTGTTGGCAAGTTGATTTACGCGGAACACCCAAAGGGATGTTCCTTACAGTTGTTCTGTCCACATTTACCCTCATCCCGTAAGGAATGCGGCTCTGCCCATTCCGCTTTTGGAGTTATTGAGTTGCCGTCATAATTTGTTGTATGGGTGTGATGGTTTGCCGGAACACCCAAAGGCATGTTCCTTACAGTTGTTGATATAATTAATCTAAAAAGGGTCTGTAAAAAAACAGCCTGAAAAAGTAAAGACTACAAACTTACCGAAAGAGGTAGGCTTGTAGTCTTCTTTTGTGATATAATTTACTTGCATGAAAAAACATACCACACAGATGTATAATACACCATATCAATTAAAATTACC
>JAGBCU010000045.1 GCA_017937865.1 Clostridia bacterium
GGGTGAGCGTTTGTGAGCGCTGCCAGTGGCAGATGAAGCGAACAATAAGCTCTGGGCACAATAAGGAGTATTGCGAAGTGAATAACGAGCAAGACGACTATATTGTAACCGGTTGACCGACGCCGTCAGGAGTTGGTGGGTGGTACTCGACGTGAGACCTCGAACGTCGTGAAACCGTAGGTTTCATTGACACAAACTTACATTTTCAGGTAAAGTCAGTTAGTACACCGTAGGGAACGCGGCTTTTGCCCGTTCCGCTATGGGTGCGATTGAGTTGCCGTCGTACGTTACCGTATGGGGAAGTTTATTTACACGGAACACCCAAAGGGATGTTCCCTACAGTTGTTCTACCGTGCCTCACCCTGTAAGGAACGTGGCTCTGCCCGTTCCGCTATGGGTGTGATTCGTTTACCGTCACAATTTATTGTATGGGCGGGTTTATTTACCGGAACACCCAGAGGGCTGTTCCTTACGGTTGTTTTTTCGCAATAAAATTCTTCTTATTTTTTCAAAATTTCTAATAGTTTTTTTTGATTTTTATTGATTTTTTTATTCTGAAATGGTATTATACTTATTTGTATAACCATTTTTAAAATGGAGAAATATTATAATCTGAAAACAGACGAAAAATACTATTTATAGTTATATATATTATTGGTTGTTTGTGTTCAGTTTTAGGAGGAAAAAATTTTTATGAAAAAAGGACTTTCGCTTTTCCTTGCGCTCCTTATGGTAGTGCTGGTGTTTTCACCTGCATTTCCGTCATTAGGGATTGTTGCAAGTGCAGCAAGCACGTTCCCGGTTGAGCTTGCCTTTAACAACCTCTTCATATTTGAGGATTGGGCAACCAACTCATTATCGTCAACGGTAATCGTTGACGGAGTCGCTCAATCCAAAGATGCAAATCTTTTGGAAACTGATATTGAGAACGGTAGCTTTACATTTTATAAAAAAGATATGGCTGCTGCCGAAACTTATACAGCATTCTCAATGAGTGAGACTGATGCTGCATTCAACAGCAAGTATTATATGATGTCAGTTGAGCCGAATACAAAGTATACTTTTTCATACAACGTACAGGGTACTATTTGGGAGTTCACCCCAATCGTATTTATGTATGATAATCAGGGCTTGTTTGATGGTCTCGATACAATGGTGGCATACGGCACACCCGGCTACGGCAATAATAGCTTTGATTTTACTACACCTGCTGATGTAACAGCAATTCAGATCCGTTTCACTATCGGTGATGATACTGGTTCCAGAGGTGCAGATGTAACTGAGGTTTATGCAAATGTTTCAGACATTGCTATTTACAAAACCGAATTGAAGGAAGCTTATCTTGCTGACCAGAATATGTTCAGCCTTGAGGATTGGGCAAATAATGCAAGCTCATCAACTACACCATCTTCTAATTTGGGTACCGTAACACCGAATGTGTCAGATGGTAGTATAAGATTTGTGAATTCCGGCACAGGTTATTTGTGGACCGGTTTCGGAGTAGATCAGGGAAATAGTAACGATGCTTACTATACAATGACGGTTTCTCCTAATACCAGTTATACTTTAACCTATGATCTTACCGACCAAAACCTTCTTGGTCCTATATACTGTCAGCCGTTTATTGTTGAAATGAGAGATGACGGAACATGCATAACTTATTATGCTAATCCAACCGCAAGTCTTTCTAACAAGTTCCAATTCACTACTCAAGCAGAAACGGTGCGCATTCAGCTTGTATTTGCACTCATTACTGATGGGGATAACACTGCAAGTGCTGAAAATCCACGATACGTTACTGTAAATAACATCGGCATTTATGAAACTTCTGTTTTCAGTGTTGACTTTGAAACAATTACAGGTCATACTCACCGTGCGGCTTATTCATACACCACAGGTAGTAGCGATAACGGTACATACGGAACTCTTCCTACTCCTTCATACGTTCCTGAAAACTATGTTTTTGCCGGTTGGTATACAGGTAAAGACGGTACAGGTGAATACATTTCTGCTGATACAGAGGTTTCATATTCAAGCTATACCGTTTACCCCAAATTTGAACCTAAGGTAGATACACTTACAATTACTACTCCTCCCTCTAAAATTGAATACACACTTGGTGAAAAGCTTAACACAGCAGGTCTTGTTCTTACTGCAACTATTAACTATATGAAACAGGAAGATACAGACAACGACGGTGTAGTTGATACAGAAACACCGGCTGTTAATACTTTTAACATTACTTCCGGTTATCGTTGCACACCCGAGTATTTAACTGCCGAAGGCACTCAGGCTATTACTGTTGCATACGGCGGAATGACTGCAACCTTTAACGTTAACGTTAGCCCTTATAACGAAAAAAATATTACCGTTAACGGAGCTACACATCCCGTTACGGTAGCAAACAATAATTATACTATTGAATATAGTGGTACTCCCTTTAACCGTTACGAATTAAATTATTATTCTGACAGTTACGTTAAAGGCGTTATCACAATGGATGCGGATACAGAGGAATTCTTCCTTGAGCCCTCCGATAACGGCCATTTCGCTTCATATATTGACAGCTTCCTCAGAGGTATTAAGCATTATTCAGTTGTATCAATTGAATTTACTTGCCTTGATAATGAATACGGTAATTTTGAATTGTTCTCAGTAACAACAATTGATTCACCCGTACCCTCTGACCCCACCCAGTACTACCAGAACGACGAATACAAGGTTGGTATCAGCCTTGACTACGGCGGTGTTGTAAGCTATATCGAAGACCTTGATGATGACGTTAGTGCCGCTGTTTATAACGAAAACGGCAAGGATATTACAAGGGTTGACTATACAAGCAAGCTGCCTTCAGGCGCAACTGCGACAAGCAACAGCGTTAACCTTATTAATACAAACGACCGCGGTCGTTACCTTCAGCAGTCTTACTACGGTACTGATCAGCCCCCTTATGAAATGGGTAGCTATAACGGAATTCCTTGGTCATACAACCCTGTTCAGGGTGGTAACATCAGTACCTTTGATCCCGGAACAGGTGAAGTTATCAAGGGTGCTGAAGCAAGTAAGGTTATTGACTACCGAATTACTGCAGATCAGATTTATATTAAAACCCGTCCTCTTGACTGGGGTAAAAACTCAGAGGATTACCCCGATTCTTACGTTACAGACTCCTATATGGAGGCTTGGTATACCTTTGAAAACGGTATGATTAAAACAACCTGCCGTTTCGTTGACTACTCAGGCTATCCTTCGAATACAACAACTCAGGAATACCCCGCACTTTATACAATCGAGCCTCTTAACCATTTCGTTTATAACGAAACTACAGAAGCTAAAGCTTGGGAAGCAGCAAGCATTGCATGGCAAACTGATGGTATGAAAAATATCGAAGAGCCTGATTTCTGGGGTGTATTGCCTGAATATAATGCATTACTTAAAGCAAACGGTATGTCTGAGGTAGACGTAGACGTTGACTGTTATGAAAACTGGGCTGCCTTTACAGCAAGTGCAGATACAGACAGCTTCGGTATCGGTGTTTATTCAGCAGGTATAACAGACTTCCATTACGGTGTTTTCCCTGCAATTTATAATGAAGACCAGGTTAAACAAGGTAATCTTGTAGCAAACTACAGACACGCAGCTTCTCTTGACCCTGCTATTGAAAGCCCCACTTCATATATTTCTCCCGTTGGTACAATGACATTTGAAAGCTATAAGCCTTCAACTTATTCATTCTACGTAACAACAGGTACTGCCGACCAGATTCGTGAGGACTTCAGAAAGGTTGAATCAATTGAGTCGGCTGAGGCACTTGCACAGACTAAGGTTGCAGTTCCTGAAACTGTTTATATGGCTCCCGTTGACGGTGCTTCAACAGTTGGTGAAATATACGTTAACAATATCTTAGATTCAAACGATTTCTACAATGTTACAACCCTTGCAGAGCGTGAAGATAATATGTATTTCGGTATTCATATTGCTGACGCTGCATACTTCACAGTTGACGTTTCAAACGCTACGAATCCTTCTAACGATATCAACTTGTGCACAACAGGTGGTTCTGCTGTCAGCACAACTCAGCAATTTGAGTTTGACCCCAACGATAACTTTATTAATGACGGTCAGTATGAATTGAGATTCAGCGGTACGGGACTTAACCCCGGCGAAAAGGCTACTGCTAAATGGGATATAACCGTTACAATGGATGACGGTACAACTCAAAAGTATGCGTATTATACTGTTTTGTATGCTCCGGAGCGTACAGTCGGTGCAGTTGCAGAGGGTCGTTATGATAGTTCTGCAAACAATGAGATTTCATCATGGATTACAGGTGCAAACGGTGTTGATCACTCCCAGCGAGCTCCGTTAGGTACATTGAAGGGTGACGTTCACGACTCCGGTTATTTCGTATACGATCCTTTGATATATACAACTCCGCAAACACCGGCAGGTGCAGCAAGCCAAAATTCACATGACTATATTATTAGTATTGATGAAAGCCAATTGAATGATAACGGTGCACACGAAACAGACGATTTTAGCGATACTGCTTACGTTCTTGCGACCGGTACCGATGCTCAAGACCATTCAAGAGCTCAAAGCTACCTTGGTCTTCTTAAGGTTGATAAATCTCGTTATACAAACACTAACCAAATTCCAAACCTTGAAATAGGTTTTGATATTTTGAGAGTTGGCAGTGGCGCTCCAAAAGATTCACTTCGTACTTATACAACATACTACACATTAGGTACAGAGAGCTCCTTTACTCCAACAACAGATTACAGTGCAGCACCCAGCGGTTGGACTACACATAGTGGTCCATACACCGATTTTGCGGGTAGTAATTCAATTCCGTACAGAGAAACAGTGATTCCTTCATACAGTGTTTCGGATATAGATGGTAAATATATTCATGCGTTGAATCAGGGTGATGCTGTTAACTTTTTGAACAGCGACAATAAATATGCAACTGCCGGTACATCACTCCTTTGCTCTGTTACTGATAAGAGCGGTCTTCGTGAGTCAGTACTTACAGGCTACGGCATAACTGATACTAACCCTGAATTTGATGAATCACTTGAAAACGCAGCAACCGTTCTCGGTGACCCCTCTGCAACTCAGGAAGAAATTGATAACGCAAAGAAAGAGCTTAACGATGCAATGCAGGAAAAGGTTGATACCTACTACGCATTGAAATACGATAATATCTTCAGTGTTTACGAATTCTCTCAGAAGTCTGACAGTATGAAGGTTGTTGCTGACAGAGGTACAGCTACCTATAGCAACGGTGCTCTTACAGTTGTTAACGACACAATAACAGGTGGCGAAGCATATACAAACTATGGCTCAGCAGACGGTTATTACCACGTTGATTTGAAGCCTAACACAGAATACGTATTTGAATATGACGTTACAACAGACCTTAAAGCTCAGGCGTTTATGTTCTTCTATAATTCAACCGGCGGTAACGGTGATGTTCCTACAAACATCTCCGTTCAGACAAACGGCGGTCAATGGGTTCCAAGAACTGAAAGCAACTCTTGGTGGGGTAATTACACTAACAGTGCAGGTACTTATCACTATGCTGTAAGATTCACTACCGGTGCTAATACAGTAAAAGCCGGCTTCCGTTTCGGTAATACAAGTAACGACCCCGTAACTTCAACCTTCAGCAATATTAAGCTTGTTGATGTTGCTCATTACTATGCAAATGCAACGTATAGCAAAACTGAGGAGCTCTTTAAGGAATACACTTCTTACGGTGCTATGATAACACCCGTAAGACCCGGTTATACACTTGCAGGCTGGCAGGATGCAAACGGCGTTGCTGTTACAGGTGCGGATATTGCAACAGAGCATAAGAGCATTTATTCAGTATGGAATGAAAATTCTTATACCGTTAACTATGATAAAAACGGTGCTGATGAAGGCTCAGCCGATGCAAAGATTTTCAAATATACAGAAGAGTTTACTCTTCCTGATGATTTCTCAAGAGATTATTATATGTTTAAGGGCTGGGCGTACGAGGCTGATGCAACAGCACCTGTATTTACTCCCGGTCAGACTATCTCATTTGCAGATATTAAGGCAGATGAAATTGACTCTAATAATCAGGTTACTCTTTATGCCGTATGGGAAAAAGGATATTCATTGTATTACTCACCCAACAACGGTACAGGTGAGCTTGCAGGAACATTTAAGGGTTATACTGAACCTCATACAATTAAAGAGAATACAACTATAACAAGAGAAGGTTATACCTTCCTCGGTTGGTCTCTTGACCAGAATGCAACAGCTCCTAGCTATTATGCAGGCGACGAGTTGACAGTAAGTGCAATTGACTCTAAGTATATTCAGAAGGATACAAGCAACGAGTTACAAACATACGTAGTTCTTCACGCTGTTTGGTCTGAGCATAAATACGGTATTGCCTTTAATGCAAACGGCGGTTCAGGTGAAATGGCAGCTATGCCGAATATCGGCTATGATGACGGTACAACTCTTACCGCTAACAGCTTTACAAAAGAAGGCTACACCTTTAACGGTTGGAATACAGCCGCTAACGGTTCAGGCACAAGCTATGCAGATAAAGAAAACGTATCAAAGCTTACAGCAGATGATAACGCTAACGTAACTCTTTACGCTCAGTGGAAGGCAAACAGCTATACCGTAAGATTTAATGCTAATACAGGCTCAGGTACAATGAGTGACCTTGCTATGACCTACGACGTTGCAAAGAATCTTACTGCAAACGCATTTACTAAAGAGGGCTATGCTTTCATGGGTTGGAGTACAACTCCTGACGGTGAGGTTGTTTACAAGAACGGCGATAGCGTTAAGAATCTTACAGCTACTAATGGTGAAGTAATTAACCTTTATGCTGTATGGGCTCAGCCTACCGTAAACGTTACATTTGATAACCTTGTAGATATCAGTGCTTGGTCAGATACCGTAAATAACGGTACGTTAGTAAACTACAGCGATATAGGCTTTACGGTTAAATCAAATGCGGATGCAGGCGAAGCAACCTGTTCTTCAGCATATTTCCCAATTACAGTTGGTGAAAAATACGTAGTTGAAGCTGATATCAAGGGTACCGGTTGGGATATTTACGTATTCTTCTGCGATGATGCAGGTAACTGGGTTGAGTTTAGTGACGGTACTAACAGATTCTCTTCTGACGGCAAAAACGTTGCTGAGACTAACGGAATTCACGTAAAATCTATTGAATTTACTGCTCCTGCAGGTGCAACTAAGGTTCAGCTTCGTGTTGATGCCAATAATGCTAATAATGCAGTAAGATTTGAAAATATCCGTGCTTATAACGTGAAAGATGCAACTTATCTTGAAACTGTTAACAAATACGTGAAGTATTCTGATACTTACGGCAAGCTTCCCGTTCCCGTAAAAGAGGGTCAGCAGTTCCTCGGTTGGGTAGACGGTAACGATAATATGGTAACCGCTGATTCAATAATGAACAGCACAAGCACTGTATACCTTAAATCAACATGGACAGTTAACTCAAACACAGCTAACGATGATACAGTTGTTATTGAATACGGTCTTCCTGTTGTAATTGACCTTCTTTCAAACGATAAAGGCGGTACAGTAACAGGTATCGGTAAAAACGGCGTAAGTGCTTCAGACCTTGGTAAAGTAAGCCATCCTTCAAGTATACTTACTGATAAAGCAAGCTCACTTACATTAACTAACGGTACTGCTGAGCTTGATAACAACGGAAAAGTTACTTACACACCTTCAAAAACAAACGTTGCAGCTGAAGAAGTATTCTTCTACGAGGTAAGTGTTGACGGAGTATTCTACTACGCTAAGGTAACAATTATCCCTGCTACAACAATTTATTTTGAAGACACGTTCTTTACGTTTGAAGATTCTTCAGTAACAAAGAACGGTACAACATACAACTATAACTGGCAGAATCTCGGTACGTCTGTAGGCGAGGTATTCCAGAGTGCTGACAGACCCGGTGCATTCAATTTCGCAGATGATGCAAATAACGTTTACGGTTATGATTCATCTTTTGATGATAAAGTAGCATATTCAGGCGGTACAGCTCATTTCGTTGAGGTTGACCAGATTGCAGGTACTGCTGCACCTAAGGCTGTATTTACTTTTACAGGTACAGGCTTCGACTTATTCAGCGTAACTGATAACAAGTCAGGTACAGTAACCGTAACAATTTACAACGGTACTGAAGTTGATGCTTCAAAACGTGTTCAGGGTATAATGGCAAACGCTTACTTCGGTTATAGCTATGATAGTGAAAATGATAGTTATACTCCTTCAGATAACGGTGCTCTTTTCCAGGTACCCCTTATCCGTGCACGTGACCTCGGCTATGGCACATATACTGTAGTTGTAAGTCCCAGATACAACAAGGCGTTTGACGTTGCAGGAACCGGTAAAGCAGGCGTTTACGTTGATTCTGTTAGAATCTACGACCCCATGGGCAGCGGTAATGCAACAGCAAACGACGCCTATATGGCAGACGGTGAATATGCACCTCAGTTCCTTGAAATACGTGATACACTTGTATTGCCGATAAAAGACAGTAATGGCAAATTTACAGGTGAGTATAATATTACAGAAATTCAAGAATATAATAAATCTGTATTCATTGATGGTGGCAAAACAACAATGGCTGATTTTATAAAATCAGGTCCTAAGAACGAGGTTTACCTTCAGAACGGTAACTCTGTTGCGTTCCATATCGTAACAGACAGAGCTGACTTACCTTCAACAATTCAGCTTGGTATGAGCCTTGCAGGTAAGGACGGTTCAAGTGCTAACGTTAGATTAATGAATACCGCTTACAATAGTTGGGTTGAAAACATAACTCTTAACAGCACTTCTGAACGTTATTACAACATTGAAGCTGTTGTTGATTGGGTAGAGCAGAGTGACGGTACTTATAAAACTGCATCACCTGTTGTAATTACAAATACATCAGATGCTATCGTTTCACTTACATCGCTTAAATGGGCATTTGACAGTGAAGATACTAATGCAACTGTTCTCAGCCTTATGTCAGATATGGATACACCTGAATTAGCAAAGGCAGCAATTATGCGTATGGCTAATCCTCAGGTTACTCCTCAGCAGACAATACTTAGCAGAGATAATATTACCTATAGCTTCTCAGGCGAGCCCTATGCTCCCGGTGATTCCGGAATTCTTACAATTACTACAGAGCAGGGTGTTTCAGGCGTTACTGTTAACGGAACAGACGTTTTCGACTGTGAGCTTAATTCAGACGGCAAATTAGAATGGTCTTGTGAATTTACTGCAGAAGCAGCAGATTCAATGACCTTTGAGATTGTTGCACGTGATGAAAATGGCTTCACAAGCGAGTCTATTTACGCTACAACTGATATTGACAACAATACAGATGATAACGATAATGAAGCTACAGAGCCTGACGGTGATGAATCTGATGATACTACAGGCGATTCAGGTAATAATAACGTTGTTACTAGTCCCGAATCATTCGTAACTACTCTTCTTAACGGTATATTTAATATCATAAGAAAATTATTAGGTGCTATTTTAGGAGGTGCTACAGTATGAAAAATTATATAAAGCCTTCAATTTCATTCCAATTTTTCAATCTGGCAACAGGTGTTTCTGACGGATGCAATATGTCAGCTAACAGTGCTCCGTATCAGTGCCCTGTTGAAATCCCGAACTGGCCCGGTGAAACCGTTTTTACAGCTTCTGCGTGTACTTGGGCAACCAACAACCCGGAAGAGTTTGACATTTGCTATCAAGGTCCCACAGGTATAGTAAGTGTTTTAGGTTCTTGATTAACCAAAGCCGAGCTCACTTTTTAAGTGGCTCGGCTTGTTGTTGTATTGGAGAAATTATGAAAAGTTTTAAAAAACTAATCGCAGGATTTTTGTGTCTTAGCATAATTTTACTTTGCGGTTGTACAACTGATAAAAAGGGTACGAAAAAATTTCACGGCTACGAATTTCCTGCAGCCGTTTATGATGGCATTTCTGTTGAGGATTGCTATCTTTATTCGGGTGAGTATGTTGAAGATGCATCGTTTGAAAGCTGTGAAAACGTTGTAGCTCTTAAGGTTAAAAATACATCTTTAGTTGATATACAATTAATACGTCTAAAGGTTACAACCGATGCTAAGGAAATGATGTTTGAAATCTCAACTCTTCTTGCAGGAGAAACCGTTGTAGTGCTTGAAAAATCAAAGCAGACAATAGAAGAAAAAGAAAAAATACTTAGCATTGATTATGAAAACCGAATCTTTTTTGATAGGGACATTTCTCTTAAAGAAGACGTTTTTATGTTGCAGGTAAATCAAAAAACTATAAATATTAAAAACATTTCCCAAACTGAAATCGAGTCAGATATTTACGTTTATTATAAGAAAAAGGATGCTGACGGAAACTATTTCGGAGGTATAACCTTCCGTACAAAAGCAGAGGGCTTGAAGCCTGATGAGATAAAACAGCTTCCTGCAGCAAATTTTGACCCTGATAACAGTGAGGTGCTTTTTGTAGATTATGCAAAATAAAAAGTACGTTTTTTGTGATTGTGCTATTGAAATAAAGCACCAAAACCCTATTTTAAAGAAGAATAATTACAGTCTTTTCCTTGAAGATTTTGAAACTCCTGATTTTTCGGTTGAGGTTATTGACGACGAAAAGCTCCCTGAAAAAAAGGGACAACGTCTTTTTAAGGGTGAACTAAACGAAGTTTATCTTGACGGTGAAACGATGAAAACTTATTCTGCTTTTCCTATAGGTAAAGAGCAGATTGCAAAGGATTTTGCCTGTAGAGTTAATAACGAAAAATTATTTATTTCTTTTTATAAAGAAACTAATGAGTTTTTAGTTTTTGAAGGCTTACGACTTCCTGATTTACTTCTTTCAAAGGGTATCGGTATTCTGCACTGCTCTTTTATTGAGGTGGAAGGGCAGGCTATCCTTTTCGCAGGAGATAAGCAGGTTGGAAAATCAACTCAGGCTTCTCTTTGGGAAAAATATGCAGGTGCTACCGTTATAAACGGTGACAGAGCAGGTCTTTTTATAAAAAACGGCAAAATAATGGCAGGCGGTGTGCCTTATTGTGGCACTTCGGGGATTTGTAAAAACAAACAAATGCCCTTGAAGGCTATTGTTTGCCCTTCAATAGGTAAAGAAAACGAATTAAAAATGCTTTCGCCAATGGAAAGCTTTACGTTCCTTTTAGGTAAATTTGCTTATAATACATGGAATCCGTCAGAAGTTAATGCTATAACAGACCTTCTTACTATTGTTGTAGAGAGCGTACCGATTTACAGTTATAGTTGCCTTAAGGATGAATCTGCGGTGAGATATCTTTCAGAAAGGATTTAAATTATGGATGTTGAAAAGCTTATAAATAGGGCTGTTGTGAATACTGAGCCTATGTTTTCGGCATATCTTCATTCAAGAGGAAATGCTGCAGGCGTGCCTGTTTCAGCAACCTTTGAATTAACCGCACGTTGTAATTTTAACTGTAAAATGTGTTACGTTCATTTGCAGGATTCAGCACTCTGTAAGTCTCAGGAAAAAAGTGCTCAATGGTGGATTGATTTAGGCAAAAAAGCGATTGAACAAGGCGTTGTTTTTTTACTTATTACGGGCGGTGAACCGCTTCTTCGTGAGGATTTTCCTGAAATTTATACTGAGCTTTCGAAGCTCGGGTTTATTATATCTATCAACACAAACGGCTATCTTATAACAGATAAAATTGTTGAGCTTTTTAAGAAAAATCCACCTACGAGATTAAATATTTCACTTTACGGTGCAAGCAATAAAACGTACGAAAACGTTACGGGTGTGCCTGCGTTTTCAAGGGTTGTAGAGAATGTGAAAAATCTCAAAAAGATGGGTATAGATATCCGTTTTAACGGTAGCTTTACAAGCCTTAATGCAGAGGATTCAGAGGCTATTTTAAATATAAGCAGAGAGCTTAATACTCATGTTAAAGGTACACAGTATATGTTTCCTCAAGTACTGGTTGGCGGAAAACCCGGTGAAAATCCCTGCCGTCTTTCTCCTGAAGAGGCTGCTCGTAAACGTGTTGAGTGGCTTAAATTAATTTACACTCCGGAAGAGTTTGAAAAACGTCTTAAAGCTATGGTTGACGGCGTTGATGCTTTCCGGCTTTCCTGTGATGAGGAGTGTGGCGAAGGCAAAGTCAGATGCCGTGCAGGTAAAAGCAGTGCGTGGATAAATTACCGAGGTGAAATGTGCTTTTGCGGTGTTGCAGGTCATCCTTTCAGCATTGATGAGTATGGCTTTGACGGCGCTTGGAAAAAGGTAAAGGAATTTTCAGCATCAATAAGAACACCGGCTAAATGCGAAAACTGTAAATACAGAAATATCTGTTGCGTTTGTGCTGCAGCTTGTTATACCGAAACGGGTAATTTTTCAACTGTTCCGGAGTACGTATGCCGTATGACAGAGAATATAGCTCAGCTTATGAAAAATGAAGTGGAAAGGCTTGGAATTGGTAATGGAAATTAAAAAACAAGTCATTTTAAGAAGTGTTGCAGGGGAGCATATGCTTATACCTGTAGGTGAAACTGTTTTTGAGTATAACGGTATTTTTATGATGACCGAAAGCGGAAAGCTTCTTTGGGAAAATATCGAAAAAGGTGCCGAAGAAAATGACCTGAAAGAATTGCTTATGCAAGAGTATGAAATAGATTCGGAAACGGCTTTAAACGACGTGAAGGAGTTTCTGGAAATGCTCAAAGCATTTGGCATAATTTAATATAATGAAAAATCGTGAAAACCGTTGAATTTACAACAGTTTTCACGATTTTTTGTTTTTGAATTTTTTAGCAAAAAAACAAGCTGTTTTTTGGTCGTAAATAGCAGAATATTGTTGACAATTTATTGCTATATATAGTATTATATAATTTGGTATAATAGAATTATTATGGGTTAGTAGGAGGTAAGCTATGGTTGATATTCACTGTCACATTCTTCACGGTATTGATGACGGTGCGGAGAATTTCGACACCTCGTTTGAAATGGCGAAGCTTGCCGTTGAGAGTGGTACAACTGAAATTTTTGCAACTCCTCATGCTAATATACCTGATACTGAATGCATAAACACTTCAGCAACTGTTTCAGAAAAAGTAAATAGCTTTAATGAAATTCTTGTTCGAGAGGGTGTACCGCTTAAGATATATACCGGTTGCGAGATATTTGCTGCAGGTGATTTTATTAAGCTTTTAAAAAAAGGAAATCTTCTTACACTTAATAATTCAAATTACGTTCTTGTAGAATTTGACTTTTTTGAGCATCACGCATCAGTTTTTATGAAGCTTGAAGAGCTTTTAAGCGAAGGCTATATTCCCGTGGTAGCTCATCCGGAAAGATATGCTTTCATTGAAGAGGATGAGAATTGCATTAACATAATCAAAAATATGGGTTGCCTTATCCAATGCAACAAGGGTAGCGTTACAGGTAGATTCGGACATTCTGCTAAATTTATTGCTCACGAAATGCTTGTAAGGGAGCAAGTTGATTTTATTGCGAGTGATGCTCACAGCTCACGTATGAGAACACCGATACTTACAGATGCTTACCAAATGGTGTGTGAGCTTTATAACAAAGATTATGCCGATTTGTTATTTGATATTAATCCGAGAAAAATTTTGAATCACGAAAAAATATAATCCGAGGGGTTTTAAATGAAAATTTTAAGAATTGGTGTTGTAATACTTTTCGTTATAATATCCGTAATTTTCGGTTGGATGTATATTGATGAAAAGATAAATGCTGATAAAACAATTCCGGTTATCGAAATTGAAAGCGATGTGCTTGAGGTCAGCATTAATGCGGATAATGAAGAACTGTTACAGGGCGTTACGGCTTACGATGAAAAAGATAAAGATATTACCCACAAGATAATAGTTGAGTCTGTTTCAAATTTTATTGACGATGGTGTTTGTAAAGTTACTTATGCCGTTTGTGATAACGATAACCACGTTGCTAAGAAAACGAGAAAGATAAAATATAAAGATTACATTTCGCCTCGTTTTTCAGTTTCGGAATCAACCTGCTATTCCATATATGAGAAGATAAATCTTTTGTCTGTTATTAGTGCTGAGGATTGTATCGACGGCGATATTTCAAAGCAAATTATCCTCACGTCAGAAAACTATACAAAATCTGTAGCCGGTGTGTTTTCGGTAAATGCAACTGTTACTAATAAAAAAGGTGACGTTTCAACAATCGTTTTACCTTTGATTATTGAAGACCGTAGCTTATCTGCTCCCGTAATTGAGCTTGAAAGTTATCTCATTTACGTTGAAAAAGGTGAGGAAGTTAATTTAGAAGATTATATCGTAAAAGCAACTGATGATAAAGAAAACGATTTAACAGATGAGGTCAGGGTTGAATCAAAAATCAATTTTGATAAAGAAGGCACATATACCGTTCATTATTACGTAACAGACGAAGAAGGGCTTAAGGGTCACTCAATAATGTCTGTAGTTGTTGGGAACTGATTTTTATGAATAAGAATTTAATTACAATTGAATGGCATAGCTTGGTTAAAGATATTATAAAAAACCTTTGGATTGTTTTATTGGCGGCAATAATGGGTTATATGGGTATTTTTATCGCATCAAAGAGTGTGTACAAGCCTGAGTACACATCGAGTGCTATGCTTGTTGTTAACTCCGGTACGGGCACTAATAACGGTTATTCGTCTTACGCTGTTTCAAGCGAGATGGCAAACGTTCTTACAAACGTATTCGTTCAACCGGCAATGAAAGCAAAGGCGGCTGAGTTCGCCGGCAAGGATAGTTTCAGAGGTTCTGTTTCTGCAGCTGTTTTGTCATCTACTAATTTTATTGAAGTAAGCGTTACTTCAGATGATCCTCAAAACTCTTATGAATTACTTTCGGCAATTCTTGAGGTTTACCCCGAAATATCTGAAAATGTTTTTGAAAATGCAAAGATTAGCGTGTTAAGGCTTCCTTCGATGGCAACTAAGCCTTCGAACTCTTCGTCATACGAAAACAGAGAGCTTATCATTGGTGGTTGTGTGACTGTTGCTTTATTTGCGATTGTTGTTCTCTCAATAATCCGTGATACCGTAAAAAATGAAGATTCGTTTGAAAACAAAATTGATGCAAAGCTCGTAGGGTGTATAGTTCATGAGAAAAAGAGTTTAACCCTTAAAGATAAGTTGAAAAAGAAAAAACGAGGTTTGCTTATTGACAGTAGCTGTTTTGTATCCTTAAGCTTTGCCGAGAGCTTCAGTAAAATTGCTGCGAAAATTGAGTATACAAGAAATGAAAAGGGCAGTCGGGTTTATGCAATTTCAAGTGTAACGGAAAATGAGGGTAAATCTACGTGTGCTGCAAATATTGCATTGTCACTTGCCAATCGCGGTCATAAAGTTATACTTATTGATTTGGATTGCAAAAAGCCTGCTCTTTATAAAATTTTTAATCAAAAATACAGTGAGAACCGTGAGCTTGCAAATCTCTTTAACGGTAAAATAAAGAAAGAAGATTTTAAATTCAAAAAATTAAATAAAAAATCTCTTTTACTTGCGTTGAATACAAAACCCTATCCTGAATACAATGATTGGTTTTCTTCTCGCAAGGTCGTGAGCTTCGTTGATGATTTAAAAGAGTATGCTGATTTTATAATTATAGATACTGCGCCATTTTCTGCGGATTCTTCTGTAACAAGTGTTATGGGCTTTGCTGATGAAACCATGCTTGTTGTGAGAACTGACTGTGTTGTGGCGCCTGCTATAAATGATGCTGTTTCTTTAGTAGAAAAAGTAAGCAAAAGCTTTATGGGGTGTATCCTTAACGATATTTACCCGAAAGCTACACCGTTTTTCTTCTCAGGCAATGATCAGAGTATACAGTATGGTCATTACGGTAAGTATAAAGGCTATGGTAAATACGGCAAATACGGTGGCTACGGAAAATATTAAGCGTTATCAGTATAAAAACATCATTTTATGAAAGAAAGAGTTTGCTATGAATAAATCTGACAAAAAAGATTTTCGTAACACAAAAGAAACATACGTAAAGATATACCTCAGTGATATTGTAAAGGGAATTAAAAAATTCTGGTGGTTATGTATTGTAGTGGCAATTATTACTGCAAGCGCTAAGGTTGCTATGACAGTCTATGAGCATACGCCTGTTTACAAAGCTTCAGCAACAGTAACGGTGAGTACGCAGAATTCATCTACCGATTTAGGCGGTCTTTCTGTATATTCGTTTTATTACGATACCTCTACTGCTTCGCAGCTGTCATCAACTTTCCCTTACATTCTTGCAAGCAATCTTTTACAAGATGCGGTGTGCGAAGATTTAGATATTGAATATATGCCGGTAAGCCTCAGTGCTACTGTAGTAGAAAGCTCCAATATGTTCACGATTACTGCAACGGGAAGTGACCCACAGCTTACGTACGACGTATTGCTGTCTAGCGTTGAAAACTATCCTGCGGTTGCTAAGTACGTTGTGGGTAACATTCGGTTTGAAATAATAACTCCACCGGTAGTACCTACAACGCCTTCAAATCCGATAGATTACACTACTGAAATTATGGTTGGCGTTGTTTTGGGGTTTGCTGTTGGCTTTATTATAATTTTCATTTACGTAATTCAGCGTAAGACAATAAAAACGAAGAAGGATATAAAGCAGGAACTTAATCTTGAAACAATAGCGGTAATACCGGAAGTTACAAGAAAAAAGAGAACAGTTGCTATTTCTCAAAAACTGACTATTACGTCTCAGAATATTAATTCTGCTTTCGCGGAGTCTTTCAGAGTTATGCGAAACGTCTTTTTAGCATCACTTGAGGACGACGAAAAAATTGTTATGGTAACAAGCTCTGTTCCCGGTGAAGGTAAAACTACAGTTATCACAAATCTTGCGTTATCGCTTTCTGAAAACGGTAAAAAGGTGTTGCTTGTAGATGCAGACGTCAGAAACCCCAGCATTCTCGAGCTGTTGAACGTAAACGAAGAAGAGATGGATTTTGTAGTTGAACCTGAATTATATAAAAAGACGTTTATTGATGAATATAACGTTCATTTTATGGTTCCGCTTTCCACAAAGGATGAAAAATTATTCTCAAGAAAATTAAATCAGATTTTTGAGAGTATGAAAAACGACTATGATTATATTCTAGTAGATACTCCGCCAACAGGTCTTATTTCAGATGCAATGTATATTTCTCAGGCTTGTGATGCTGTTTTGTACGTTGTTTCTCAGGATGTTGTTAAAGTATCAAGAATACGAAGCAACATAGATAACCTTATGGCAACAGATGTAAGAATTCTCGGTTGCGTGCTTAACGGTGTAGCTAACGGCTTTGGTAGCTACGGTTACGGCTATGGCGGTTATGGTTACGGCGGTTACGGTTATGGCGGTTACGGTTACGGCTACGGTAAGAAAAAACGCAAGAAACGGTAAAACTTTAAATTAAAAAAGTAAGGAGGGTGCAAAATGGATAAGACCAAGAATTTCAGACAAATTTTAAAGAATATGCTTTTTGAGTGGAAATGGCTTTTTGGATTCATTATTCGCTATAAATGGACCCTCTTACTTTACGTTGCGTTGGGTGTTGTCGGAACAGCAATGTCTTTAGGTACAGCTGTTTCCGGTAAATATCTTATTGATTCGGTTATCAGTCGTGATAAAGAAGTTTTACTTGGCGCTGCAGCATTCTTGCTTGGTTTTTCTGTTTTGCAAATTCTGTTTCAGGCATTGTCATCGTGGGTAACTGCGGTGGTTAGCAGTAAGGCTCATAATGAAATCAGAAGTGAGATATATTCACACGTATTAAAATCTTCTGTTGACGATATAGGTAAATTTCATTCAGGTGATTTGCTTAACAGACTTGAAAGTGACGTATCAACAATTTCTTCTGCGGTTATAAATTTTATTCCCAGTGTTTTTACAAGAGGGCTACAGTTCTTCGGTTCGTTGCTTTTGGTTTTGTATTACGATAAAACAATGGCTTTGTTAGCTCTTATGAGTGCACCGCTAATGTTTTTCTCTTCTCGTATTCTTGTTAAGACTATAAGAAAATACAGCAAGGCTACACGTGAATTGAACGGAAAAATACTTGCATATTCCGAAGAGTCTGTTCAGAATATTCAGATTATAAAAGCGTTTGATATCACTCGGGATTATATTGATAAATTTAAGCAGGTTCTTGAGAATTACAGACAGGTAAAGCTATCATCGGATAAATTCAGTATTTTTATGACTATGATTTTGTCGGTTGTTGGACTTGTTGTTTCTTATTCTTGCTACGGTTGGGGCGTTTACAGGCTTTGGCAAGGTCTTATTACATACGGTACTATGACTTTGTTTTTGCAGATATCAGGCTCTCTTACGTCGTCCTTCGGCTCTCTTGCGGCTCTTGCACCGAGCAGTATCTCTATAGCGACAGCAGCAGGCAGAGTTATGGAAATCACCTGTTTTGATGAGGAGTCTGACGAGGATAAGGATAAAGCTTTAAAAATTCTTGATAAGTGTGAAAAGTCTTCTTTTGAATTAGTACTGGAAAATGTTTCTTTTTCATACGAAGGGAAAGAAAAACCGATTTTGCAAGACGTTAGCCTGACAGTATCATCAGGTGATACTATCGGTCTTGTGGGTCCATCAGGTGAAGGTAAAACAACTTTATTCAAGCTTATACTCGGAATCATAAAACCCACAGAGGGACGAATTTATATAAAAGCTTCTGACGGTGAGGAAATAAATATTTCAGACAGTACACGAAGATTTTGTTCATACGTACCTCAGCACGTAACTGCTTTTTCAGGTTCTATAAAAGATAATCTTTTGATAGTAAAAAACACCGCAGACTTAAAAGAGCTTGAAGATGTATTGAAAAAAGCAGAGCTCTATAAGTATGTTGAAGAGTTATCTCAAGGTATTGATACGCCTGTCAGCGAGCAGGGAGCAAATATGTCACAGGGGCAGCTTCAAAGATTATCCATAGCAAGAGCGTTATTAAGAGATGCAAGGATATTGCTTATGGATGAAGCGACCTCTGCACTGGATGCTCATACTGAAGCAAACGTTTTAGAAAATATTATGACTAACAAGGGCTCAGGAATAACGATGCTTACAACTCATCGCGAGAGCATGTTGGCATATTGTGATAAGGTTTATAGAATTTCAGATAGTGGAAGAATCAGTGTGTAAAAACAGCTAAGGAAAATATTTGTAAATCTGGAAAGATGTTGCAAAATTATATAAAAGGAGAATGACAATGCTTTGCAAATGGGAAGAATTACCTGTTGAATTGCAAAATCCGTCGGTCAGACCGTATTACGATAGACTTGACACACACCGCAAGCAGTTGCTTTTAAAAAGGATATTTGATATTTGTATATCGTTATGCGGGATAATATTTTTATCTCCGATATTTTTAATAACGGCGGTTGCCATAAAGCTTGATACTCCCGGACCTGTTTTTTACAGGCAAGAGCGTATCACACAATATGGAAGAGTTTTTAAGATTTTTAAATTTCGTTCAATGGTTAGCGGTGCAAAAACGGGAGCAAATCTTACCGTTAACAATGACAGCCGTATAACCAAAACGGGTAAGTTTATAAGAAAATTCAAAATTGATGAATTGTGTCAGCTTTTAGATGTGCTTGTTGGTAATATGACTCTTGTAGGTACGCGACCCGAGGTTAAAGAATATGTGAATGAATATACACCTGAAATGATGGCGACTCTTTTACTTCCTGCGGGTATAACCTCAAAGGCAAGCATTATATACAAAAACGAAAGTGAGCTTTTGCAGAGTGCAGAAGACCCCAAGTCAGTGTATCTCAGGGAAATTTTACCTAAAAAAATGAAGTATAATCTTGAAGGAATCGCGAAATTTGGGATAACAAACGAGATTAAATTACTTTTTATGACAGTTTTTGCAATTTTGGGTAAGGATTATTCTGAAGAAAATGAATCCGAAAGAAAAACGGAGAATGTATGAAAAACGATAAGAAAACAAAAAAATTAGTTGCGATTGTAACTAACAATGATGATGATATTTATTGCTTCAGAAAAGAGCTTGTAGAGGGTATTAAATCAGCAGGGTATGACGTGCTTATTTCTTGCCCATATGGCGAAAAATTTGAATTGATGCAGCATATTGAATACGAATATGATAACCCGATTATTGACAGGCGCGGTACAAATATTGTTGCTGATTCAAAGTTGTTTTTACATTATCTGAAGCTTTTGAAAAAATATAAACCGGATATAGTTCTTACATATACCGTAAAGCCGAATATTTACTGTGGGATGGCAGCTCATATATGTAAAATACCTGTTATTTGTAATGTTACGGGCTTTGGTAGCGTACTTAAAATGTCACGTTGCGTGCAAAAACTTATAATGGCTATGTTTAAGTTGTCTTTTAGCAAAGCAAAGTGTGTTATGTTTCAAAACGAATCAAATATGAAAAATGCTCTTGAAACAGGTATTGTTAAACGTGATTACAAGCTTATACCCGGGTCAGGTGTTAACACTGAAAGATTTTTTAAGCAACCCTATCCTCAGGGCGGAAACGGTATAGACGGCGAAACTGTAGTTTTCAACTATATCGGTCGCATACTTAAAGACAAAGGCGTAGAGGATTATATTGAGGCGGCAAAAAGGATAAAGGAAAAATATCCTAACACGTCATTTAATATGTTAGGTTTTATTGAGGAAACGGAGCTTCATTACGTTGAGGATTTGAAAAATCTTCAAGAAAAGAATGTTGTTATTTTTCACGGTAGCCAGAAGGATACAAGACCGTTTATAAGGTCCTCACATGCAATTATACACCCTTCTACCTACGGCGAAGGTATGAGTAATGTGCTTCTCGAAAGCGCATCCTCCGGTAGACCGATTATTTCTACTGATAATCCCGGATGCAAAGAAACTTTTGTTGATAACGAAACAGGTTTTCAATATAAGGGTGGAAACGTTGACGAGCTTTGCGAGAAAATTGAAATGTTTCTTGAAATGCCAAATAACGAAAGAGCCTTAATGGGAGAAAAAGGCAGAACTTACATAGAAAAGAATTTTTCACGCGAAATTGTTGTTAATGCTTATTTGCAGAAGATTAATGAATTGATATAGAGGGTGTTAGTTAATGGAGAATTTGTTTTCGGATTTATACGAAAAAATACTTGTAAAAGAAAAGAAAATTTCTCTTGTAGGCTTAGGCTACGTTGGTATGCCTATTGCAGTTGCATTTGCAAAAAAAGCTGAAGTAATAGGCTATGACCTTAATAAAGAGAAAATAGAAATATATAAATCGGGAATAGATCCAACTAATGAGGTTGGAGATGATGTAATAAAAGCTACTACAGTGGAGTTTACCTCTGACGAAACAAAGCTTTCAGAAGCAAGCTTCCACATTGTTGCGGTTCCTACGCCTGTAAATAATGACCATACACCTGATTTAAAGCCTGTAATCGGAGCAAGCGAGATTGTAGGCAGAAATCTTACAAAGGGCTCAATAGTAGTTTATGAATCTACCGTATATCCCGGTGTAACGGAAGAAGTTTGCATACCTATTCTTGAAAAAGAATCGGGTCTTGTTTGCGGTGTGGATTTCAAGGTTGGTTATTCACCCGAAAGAATTAATCCCGGTGATAAGGTACACAGACTTGAAACGATTGTTAAAATAGTTTCCGGTATGGATGATGAGACGCTTGATATTGTTGCAAAGGTATATGAGCTTGTGGTTGATGCAGGGGTGTACCGTGCAGACAGTATTAAGGTCGCTGAAGCTGCAAAGGTTATTGAGAACAGTCAGCGTGATATCAACATTGCTTTTATGAATGAGCTATCAATTATTTTTAATAAAATGGGTATTGATACAAAATCTGTTCTTGAGGCTGCAGGAACAAAATGGAATTTCCTGAAATTCTATCCGGGTCTTGTTGGCGGTCACTGTATCGGCGTTGACCCTTACTATCTTACATATAAGGCTGAAGCGATGGGGTATCACAGTCAGGTTATTCTTGCAGGTCGCCGTATAAATGATAATATGGGAAAATACGTTGCAGAGAACATTGTTAAGAAGCTTATTTCTGCTGATAAGACCGTAAAGAATGCAAAAGTTGCTATTTTAGGGTTTACGTTTAAAGAGAATTGTCCCGATACCAGAAACACAAGAATTATTGATATCGTTAACGAGCTTAAGGATTATGGCATTACACCTGTAATTGCTGACCCTGAGGCAGATAGTGACGAGGCAAAGCGTATTTACGGCATTGAATTTACCGACGTTAAAGATATTAATAATATGGATGCAGTTGTGCTTGCTGTAGCTCACGATTCATTTAAAAATATTACAATGGCTCAAATGGACAGCTTGTTTGGAGAGGGCAAAAAGGTTCTTCTTGATATCAAAGGTATCTTAAACAGAAAAGATTATGAAAAACAAGGCTATTCATATTGGAGACTTTGATTTCAGAGAGCAAAGCATATAGGAGATTAGTATGGGTTATAAAGATTTAAAATTTCCTGAAAATTCACTTTTTCTTGTTACCGGATGTGCAGGGTTTATAGGCTCTAACCTTTGTGAAGCTATTCTTGATATGGGTTACAGAGTAAGAGGTCTTGACGATTTATCAACAGGCAAACAGGAAAACGTTGATATGTTTTTAGATAATCCTCATTACGAGTTTGTTAAGGGCGATATAAAGGATTATGAAACCTGTCTTAAAGCTTGTGAGGGTGTAGATTACGTTCTTAATCAGGCGGCTTGGGGGAGTGTGCCACGTTCAATCGAAATGCCTTTGTTTTATTGTAAAAACAATATTGAGGGTACACTCAATATGTTAGAGGCTGCCCGTCAGAATGGTGTTAAAAAGTTCGTATATGCTTCAAGCTCTTCTGTTTACGGCGATGAACCGAACCTTCCTAAAAAAGAGGGAAGGGAGGGTAATCTTCTTTCACCCTATGCAGTTACAAAGCGCTGTGACGAGGAATGGGGAAAGATGTACACAATGCATTATGGTCTTGATACCTATGGTATGAGATATTTTAATGTGTTTGGCAGAAGACAAAATCCCGATGGAGCATACGCTGCAGTTATCCCAAAATTTATTAAGCAGTTATTGAACGGTGAAGTACCTACAATTAACGGTGACGGTAGACAGAGTAGAGATTTCACATATATAGATAACGTTATTGAAGCAAATCTTAAGGCGTGCCTTGCAAGTCATGATGCGGCAGGTAAGGCTTATAACATAGCTTATGGCGGAAGAGAATATCTTATTGATATTTACTACGGTCTTACAACGGCGCTCGGAGTAGATACAGAGCCTAATTTCGGACCTGACCGTAACGGCGATATTAAGCATTCTAATGCAGATATTTCACGTGCGAAGGAGCTTTTGGGATACAATCCCGATTATAGCTTTTCTGACGGTATAAAGCTTGCTATAGAATGGTACAAGGAGAATTTGTCTTGAAAGACACAATAGTTTATTACGGCGGTTTTTCATTACCTGATAAAAATGCTGCTGCAAATCGTGTTGTTTCAAACGGAAAGATTTTTAAAGCTTTAGGATATAATGTTGTTTTTCTTGGAGCTGATTATGATAATGGTAATTATGCAGGGGTAAAGAGCCTGGGTGACGGAATGATGTGTGAAGCGCATCCCTCGGGCGTTATTGATTGGGTAAAGCAGATATTACTTTTTAAAAACCTGAAAAAAGTAATCGAAAAAGCGTCTGCCGTAAAACTCGTTATTCTTTATAACGTTCCGTTTGTAACGTTATGTCTTGCGAAAGGCTTCTTTAAAAAAGACGGTATTGAAGTAGCTTACGATTGCACAGAGTGGACGCAGTTTACTGATGGCTCGTTTGTGAAAAAAATCTTTAAGTATATTGATGAGTTCTTTATTCGTAAGTTTGCACATCGTATTGCAGATAAAATGATTGTCGTAAGCGAGACTATGCTTAAGGCTTATAAAGGTAAAAAGAAAATTATTAAATTACCGCCTCTTATTGATTTATCTGATGATATATGGCATCAGCCGATTGAAAAAGAAGAGGGTGGCTTTACGTTTTGCTTTGCAGGTTTTCCTGACGGTAATAAAGATTATATCGGCACTGTTGTTGAAGCGTTTTCTCTTCTTGAGTGTAACAACGTTAATTTAAAAATAGTCGGCATAACAAAAGATAAGTTTCTTGAGATGTATAAGAATATAAGCATTGGTGAAAATATAGATTTTTTCGGGAAACTCACTCACAGTGAAGCTGTAAAACAAATTCTTTTGAGTGATTGTTATGTTTTTATAAGACCGTCTGATAGGCGTAATAACGCGGGATTTCCCACTAAGTTTGTTGAAAGCTATTCTTGCGGTGTGAAAATAATTACTACAGACGTAAGTGACGTGAGGATGTACGCAGAAGCAGAGTGCGATATTCTTCCGTGTAATGATGTAAATGAATTGAGAGTTGCTATGACGAACGCAATAAGCTCGACCCCAAAAAGAGAGCAAATATTATTGCGAGATACGTTTGATTATAAAAACTACATTGACGAAACACAGCGTTGGCTGAATTAAAGGAGGTTAGATAAGCTATGGCAAAACAAGGCTTTGGTTTTAGCACAATTCAATCAATTGCTGTAGCTTATATTGTTATTTGGTCGTTGTCACCTCCTTTGGAAATCGATATGATTTACAGGGTACTGGCTTTAGGTGCAGTGTTTGTCTGGGCCGCTTGCTGGTTGCTAAGAGAAAATCCGATTGAATTAGATAAAAATCAAATAGTCTCAATATTCTTTTTATTTGTAGTTGTAGGCGTAACTTTTATAACAAATGGTGATTTTAAGGGGATATTAAAGCAAATTGCTTTCTTTATGCTTGTAATATGCTTTATAATTAATAGATTTTACGAAGGTAAATGGGGAGAATTGAAATGGATTGTTCCTATTGTTTTAGTATTATTAATTGTTTGGAACTATAAAACAATTCAGGCTTTGATCGAGGACCCGACGATTGCAAGACGAATTGTAAGAGACGATGAGAGTATATATCCCTATCTAAGACAAGGTGTTGGCGGGTATAGTCTTGTTTATCCTCAGGTTTGTTTATCATCTGCAATTTTTATATGGACCTTAAAAGCCTTTAAAAACAACAAGTTTTATTTTGTAATAGGTGTTTTATGGATAGCAAGTTTCGTGAGGCTTATTCTTTTAGCCGGATATTCTATTGCGATTTTTGCAAGTGTCGTAGGCTTGGTTTTAACTCTTTTTTATAAAGGTAAAAGCGGTATGGCAGCTTTTGCAATTGCGGCTGTATTCTTTGCCGGAATTATGCTGTCTATTTTATACGTTGATGAGTTTAGAGCTTGGTTACTTGAAATGTTTGATGGTACAGCAGTTGCAAAAAAAATCAACGACCTTGTGGCTACTGAAGATTCAGGTGCTGCCGAAGGCTCTATTGCTATACGTATAACGCGTTATTTAGCAAGCGTGAGGGTTATAGTGAAATATCCTATTATCGGGGCTTTATGGCGTGAGGGCGGCGGCGGACACTCTGCATTTCTGGATATTATCGCAAGGTATGGTTTGTTTGGCGGATGGTTTTTTATAAAAGCAGTTTGTTATGTTCCAGAGTATTATAAAAACAGAACAGATACTGCATATATAAGACGTTTGTGTAATGCTACAATGGTCATAGTAATGATTGTTTCTTTGCTTAACTCACTTACCTATGCGATGTATTGTGCGATATTGATAGTTTTGCCATTGTTTTTTGAAGATATAGTAAGGTGGAATGGTGTTAAAAATGAAGATTCTTTGGACGACTAATTTAATACCCGCAAACCTTGTTGCCGAAATAGGTGTTAAAGCTGACGTTTTGGGCGGTTGGGTAGAAGCTATGGCAAAGGAACTGAAAAAGTTCGATGATGTTCAGCTTGCAATCGTTTGTAAATGTGAAAACGGTGAGAGCTTTGAAGTAACTGTAGATGACGTTAAATACTACAGCCTTGCTTATACTCCGTCAACAGAGTATAACGTTATTGAATCGCATTTAGAAGAAATTGTTGCAGATTTTAAACCCGATTTAATACATATTGAAGGTACAGAGTTTTTACATGCAAAAGCCGCAATAAACGTTGGCAAGAAGCTTAGTATTCCTACAGTAGCATCAATGCAGGGAATATTGAACGGTCAATATAATTATCAATGCGGTCAGCTTCAAATAGACGATATGATTTTGTCGGGTAAGGTTACCGAAATTTGTGCAGGTATGCTACTGCATCTGAGAAAGACCCGTTGGTATAAAAAAAGACTTAGCCATGAGCGTGACGTTATATGTGGTGCGAAATACGTTTTAGGAAGAACAACTTGGGATAGAGCACATACGTATTCACTTAATCCGGAAGCAAAATACTTTTCTTGTAACAGAGTTTTAAGACAACCGTTTTACGAGTTTAACTGGGGTATAAATAAAATAGAGCCACATTCAATTTATGTAGGTAATAGCTACTATGCTCTTAAAGGCTTCCATTTTGTAGTTCAGGCTTTGCCTCAGCTTATAAATGAATATCCGGATATAAAGGTTTACGTAGCAGGTCATAAGCCTTTTTCGGACGGTGACAAGCGTTCCTTTATAAAAAAAGGTTACGGAGCATATCTTAAAAGACTTATTGATGATTTAAAAGTAGGGGAGCATATTGTTTTTACAGGTCCGTTGAGTGCATCAGAGGTTGCCGAAAGATTAGCAAAAACCCACGTGTATGTATTATGCTCCGCCGTTGAAAACAGTCCCAATACGTTGGGCGAGGCAATGCTTATTGGTACACCTTGTGTAGCATCTTACGTGGGTGGAGTACCCGATATGGCAGAGGACGGAAAAGAAGCTCTCTTCTACAGAAACGACGATTCCTCATTATTGGCGTGGAATATAAAAAAGATTTTTGATAGTAATGAATTGGCGTTAAAGCTATCTGATAACAGTCAAAGCCGTGCAAAAGAAACTCATAATCCACAAAAGAATGCGGAACAGCTTCTTGCGGTATATAAAGAAATTTTAAATGATTAAAAGCTGAGGTGAGAAAATGAATTATGCACCCGTTGTGTTGTTTGTTTACAATAGAGCAGACCATTTCATGGAAACATACAATTCAATAGCGAAATGTCCTGAAGCGACGGAAACAGATTTATTTATTTTCTCTGACGGTGCAAAAAATGAAAATGCACAGAACGCGGTAAAGGAAGTAAGACGATTTGCTGAAAAAATAGCAGAAGAAAGTGTCTTTAAAAGTGTTCAGGTAATAGAAAGCCCTGTTAACAAAGGGCTTGCAAAATCTATTATAAACGGTGTTTCTCAGGTTTTGGAAAAGTATGGCAAGGTTATAGTTGTCGAAGATGATTGTTATTGCTCGCCGTATTTTTTAAAGCATATGAACCGTTGCCTTGATTTTTACAAGGATAATCAAAGTATTGGTGCTGTTTCTGGATATTGTCCGAAGCTGGATTTTCCCGAAGACTATAAAAACGATGTTTTTACAGCATACCGTTCTTGTAGTTGTGCTTGGGGAACTTGGATGGACCGTTGGCAGAACATTGATTGGGAATTGAAAGAGTTTAAGAGCTTTTGCAAGAAGCCGGCTCTTATAAAAAAACTTAATGCTAACGGAAATGACAGGTTTATGAGGCTTTACCGTCAGACAAAGGGCAACGGTAGCTCTTGGTCGGTACGCTTCGGTGCGCATCTTGTGAAGAATAATTGGCTTACGGTTTACCCTCGATATTCATACATTAAAAATATCGGATGCGACGAAAGCGGGGTTCACAGTAAAACTGAGGATGCAGAGAAAATGGCGGTAGATTTATCAAAAACTATTCCTGATTCCGTTTTAGTTGACGTACCTCTTAATAAGAAAATTCAAAAAACAATGAGAAAGCATTACTCATACGGTTTAGTTTCTGATATGAAGAAATTTATTGCTACCACACTGATAGTAATAAAAGAGAATTTAAAAGGTTGATTTTATGGAAAATAAAGGGTTAATCAGTGTAATAATTCCGGTATATAATGTTGAGAAATATCTTAAAGAATGTGTTGACAGTGTTTTGTGTCAGACTTATAAAAACTATGATATTATTCTTGTAGACGACGGCTCAACAGATTCTTCACCGCAGATATGCGATGAATATGCAAGTAAATATGAATGTGTAAGCGTTATACATAAAGAGAATAGCGGTCTTTCACATACTCGAAATAAAGGGCTTTCTGTGGCTCAAGGCGAATATGTGTATTTTCTTGACAGTGATGATTATATTGACAGCAATGCCTTTACAATGCTTGTAGAATCAATAGAAAATGAAAATGCAGATTTTGTATTCTTCGACAGTCGCTCGTTTGAGGATGAAAGCCGAAATTTTAATATACCACAGAATTACATCCGTAAAGAACGTTACTCAACAACAAACGGAATAGAAATGTTGAAACAACTTTGCGAAAACAAAGATTTTCACAGTGCAGTTCCACTTTTCTTTTTTAAAAGTAATTTTATCCGCAAGGAAAAACTTACCTTCTTTGAGGGCGTGTTTTATGAGGACGTGCTTTTTGCTTATCAGTCATATTGCAAAGCAAAGAATGTAACACACGTAAACTCAGCTATTTATTTCAGAAGATACAGAGCTAATTCCATAATGACATCAAACAAAACAGTTCAACATTTCAAAAGTATTGTAGCTGTTCTAAACGAGTTGGTTTTGTTTTCATCAACATCCTTTAGTGTGTTGAATGGTGTTCAAAAAGCATATATTTCAAGAGTTGCTTTTAATGTTTTTAACATATACGACGGATTAAGCAGAGATGATAGAATTATATGTAAAAAACAAATGCTTGAAGTGAAAAATAAAATTTTAAAGGACAATGCCTACGATAATAATACTTTAAAAATGCGTTGTTACGGAAAAGCTTTTTGGTTTATTTATAAAGTGTATGAAAAAACGGTAGGAAGATTATTTATATGAATAAAAAGCAAGTTTTAATGGTTATGCCTGTTTTAAAGGGTGGCGGTGCAGAAAGAGTTGCCTCTATTCTTACAAATGAGTTTTATAATAACGGTTATAGCTGCGAGTTTCTTTTAACCTCTTGCGAAAAAGAAGATGTAATAAACAGAGATTTAGATAAAAATATCCCGCTCTTAATATTGAGAGAGTTTTTTGGTAAAAACTTTATGGTCGATGCTTTTTATTCTTTTTTGAGAGTGTTAAGTTCTTTTTTGTGTAAGCCTTTTGAGAAAAGCAAAAAATCAGTTCCTGTTTTATTTTCTTACCTTTCATTTGTTTCAAATTATCACAAAGAAATTAAAGCTTTTGAAAAGCTATTAAAATCGAGACCTGATTCTACAGTGATTGCTTTTTTGCAACCGTCAATTCCTATAGTGCTTTTAGCGGGGAGAAAATCAAAAAATAAAATCATTATTTCTGAACGCGGTGACTCTAACAGACTTATGAAGCATCGTTACGGATTTGGCTTTATAAAAAAATATTACGAAAGAGCAGATAGAGTTGTTTTTCAGACTGTTGATGCACAAAGCGTATATCCTGAAAATATCGCTTCAAAGGGTACTGTGATATTTAACCCTATAAAAGAGAATTTGCCCGAACGTTATACGGGCGAAAGAAACAAAAATATAACAACCTTTTGCAGAATATCACACCAAAAAAATTTACCTCTTCTTGTAGATGCTTTTGCTGAATTACATAAAAGTTACTGTGATTATCGTTTACGTATAATAGGCGATACAGCAAACGAAGACGATGAAAAAGCATTGAAGGAAACGAAAGAAATAATCACAAAGCTTGGGATTGGTCAGCTTGTAGACTTTGAGCCGTTCTCGTTTAATGTTCACCAAGAGATTATTAAAGATGCGGTTTACGTTAACTCTTCGGATTATGAAGGAATGTCAAACGCAATGCTCGAGGCTATGGCAATAGGTATGCCGGTTGTTTGCACAGACTGTCCGGTTGGAGGAGCTAAAGCTATTATCAAAAACGGTGAAAACGGTATATTGGTGCCGATGAAAGACAAAAAAAGTCTTGCAGATGCTTTACTTAAGATTATAAGTGATAAAGAATTGTCCCAACAGCTTTCAGAAAATGCCGTGAAACTCAAAGAAGAGCTTTCGCTTTCAAATATTGCAGAGAAATGGATAAAGCTTATATGAAAAAGAAAAAACTTCTCATAGTAGCTCAACATCTTACAATTGGTGGCGCACAGAAATCTTTGCTTGCCGCTTTAAAGGTGCTCGATTACGAAAAGTTTGACGTTACTTTATATCTTCGTAAAAACAGAACCGATTTATTATCTTGTGTTGACGAAAGAGTAAACGTAATTATAAATGACGATAAATCCCATTATTATAGGAAACCTTATGCTGTTTTGTTGCAGGGGTTATCTGCATTTTGGAAAGTCATAGGTGAAAAAGAGAAAGCAGAAAAATATAATAATAAGCTGAAAAATGCCATTGTAAATTATTCAATGGAATATGAGAAAAAACATTTTTTCAGTTCTGAAAAATACGATATTGCTATCGCATATGTCCATGGTTATCCCGCGCTTTTTGTTGCAGAGTGCGTAAATGCTGAAAAAAAGTACGTTTTCTTCCACACAAGCGTAGATGAGCTACATGATATGCATAAAAAAATATTGAGTAAATTCACCGGAGTTTTAGCAGAGCATGATTTACAAAAAGATTTGCTTGAAGAATGGTATTCAATACCCCCAGAAAAAATTCACATAATAGAAAATTATGTTGACAGAGAATTGATTCTTTTACAAAGCAAAAGTGAATTTATTGAGGTGCCCGAAGATAAAATAATTTTGTGCTATTGTGGGCGTATTACATCGGTAAAGGGTTTTGATCTAGCTGTAAAAGCAGCAAAAATACTAAAGGATAACAATGTACCTTTTCTTTGGCTTTTTGTAGGTGACGGTCCTGATAGGGAAAAGGTAGAACAGCTTATAAAGAAATATAATCTTGAAGAAGATATTGTAATAACGGGTATGAAAAAGAATCCTTATCCCTATATAGCTGCCTCTCACATTTACGTTCAGTCATCTTATGAAGAAAATACAGGAATTACGATTTTAGAAGCTCATCGTCTTGATAAGCCGGTTGTTTCTACAAAAACAGTTGGTGGTAAGAAGCTTGTAAAGCATCAGGAAAACGGTTTGTTAGCAGAAATTAATGAGTTTTCTTTGGCAGAAAATATCATAGCGTTAATTAACGATAAACAGTTAATGGCTTCTATTTCAAAGAATTTGAAATCACAAAATTATTCTGATGAATTTGAAAGACATAAACTATCGTGGCAAAAGCTTTTAGAGGAGTGAAAACAATGAAATTCAGCATACTTGTTCCTGTATATAACGTTGAAAAATATCTTGAGCAATGTGTTGAGTCGTTGCTTTCACAAACGTATACGGGTGATTATGAAATAATTCTTGTTAATGATGGTTCAACAGATAATTCAGCAAAAATCTGCGACGGCTATTTGTCAAAGCATCCCGAAAAAGTACGTGTTATTCACAAAGAAAATCAAGGGCTTCTTTCTGCACGTGATGTAGGAATAGCTGAAGCACAGGGTGAATATTGCATATTCGTAGATTCTGATGATTTTGTAGATGAAAACTTACTTCAGGTTGTTTTTGAGGAAATAGAGAAAAACGATTCACCTGATATGGTTATATATTCGTTCAGATATTACGAAAACGGTACTTTTTCAAAAGCAAAAACCGCAATGCCCGATAAGCTCTTTTCAGCAAATGAGAAGTCATTTTTTTATAACTATCTCATAGATGGGAATATTTTTACAGCTATATGGACTAAAGCGGTTAAAGCTTCAATATTAAAAAATGACCCTACAGATTATACTGTGTTTTACGGAAAAAATATGGGGGAAGATTGGCTTCGCTCAATATATATTTTTACTGTTGCAGAGAGGATTGCTTGTAAAAATATTGCCCTTTATAATTACAGAAACAATTTACAAAGTATATCGAGAAATCACTCGATTGAAAAAATCGAAACGCAAAATATATTACACGTCTACAATACTTTTCTTAAATATATTTCCGCATGGGATATGGATGCAGAAGAGTGTAAAGAAAGATTAAAAAACAGATGGTTAAACGAAACGGTTTATACATTTTCAAAATTCTATGAAAATGCTGAGAATAATGCTGAACGCAAGCAGATAATTGATTATGATTGGTCATCATTTTTGCCGACTGATTTTTCATTGGATGAATTGAAAAATACTAAGACAGCTCAATGCGAGCTTTATAAAATGATTATGGGCAAGCAGTATTCGGCAATAAGATTGCATTTTTTAAAAAATTTGATTTATAAAAACTATAAAAAAATAACAAGTAAGGTTAAGAAATGAAAATAAGTATTGTTGTTCCGGTTTATAATGCCGAGAAATATTTAATAGAGTGTATTGAGTCGGTTTTAAATCAAACGAGTGATAATTGGGAACTAATATTGGTTGACGACGGCTCAACTGATAAAAGCGGAGAAATCTGTGATAGTTTTTCAAAACAATATCCTGAAAGAATATTTTCTTTTCATAAATCGAATGAAGGTCAATTTTTGACTCGTAAATACGGTATAAAAAAATGCACGGGAGAATATATCGGGTTTTTAGATGCAGATGATTTTTTAGATGAAAAATTTGTTGATGTTATAAACAGTACCGTTGCCGAAGATTTTTTAACAGATATTGTTTGTTTTAATTTTGCAAGATTTTACAAAAATGGTTTTACGGAATGCTTAGAATTGAAGAAAGAAGATTTTAATACAGTTTCGGAAATAAAGCGTTTACATGAAAAAATTGTAACCGGAGAAATTACGGGAGCTTTGTGGTCAAAAGTTTTTAAAAGTGATTTGTTATTAAATGTTAAATTGAACGAAGATACTGTGTCAAATAAAAGGTTTGCCGAAGATGCTTTTCATAGCTTTTCAGTAATGTTTAATGCAAAAAACGTAAAATTTGTTGAGGATGTGCTTTATTATTACCGAGATAATCCTTTAGGAGCATCCTTTGGTTATGATGAGCGTGATTTGGACTATTTTAATACCAAGTATGTTTTTTATGTAATTGAAAAGTTTTTATCTGAAAGATACCCCGATGATGAGCATTTGTTTGAAAAATTATATGCTCATAATTTCAATAATGCTGTTAATCATATACTTAAATACTATCGGAACGCTAACAGCAAAGAACGGAAAAAAGAAATAATCCAATATGATTGGGGTAGCTATTTGTTAGATAAAACATCAGGTTTTATTGAAAATAATAAATATGTCAGACAATCTTACAAAAAAGTGTGGAAAGCATTTTGTAAGAAAAAGTATACAGAAATTTATATAAGAGAGAAGTTTATTGGTTGGTAGGTGTTTACGATGAAGCATATTGTTTTTGTTATCGGTATGTATAAAAACGGCGGTATGGAAAGACGTACAACAACAATTGCTAACCAATTTGCAAAAAAAGGATATAAGTGTACTATTTTAGTTACACAGGAAATGTCAGCAGAAAGATTTTTCGACACTGAAAATGACGTTGAAATTGTTCTTTTGAGTGACTATGCAGAAGAATGCAGAAAAAACAATAAAGCAAGCTCGGAAGAGATAATTCAAAGAAGGATAAACATTCTAAAAAAAATACGAAGCTGTTTAGCACCGTTTAAGAGCTTTGAAAAGCGTGTTTCCCGCAAAATTAAAATGTTGCGAGGCTGCAAGGAGTTATCAGTTTACGTTTCGAATAACAAAGAGAGTATTTATGTACCTTTCGGATGGTATCATATGGCTTTGTTATATGAAGCAGCACAAAAAATAAATATCAAAAGTGTTTACGCAGAAAAGAATTCTCCTGAGATGGAGTTTTCAGGAAACGAAGATGCAAAACAATATTTTTATAAAATAATTTCAAAAGCAAACGGTGCGATTATGCAAACAGAAGAAGAGGTTTTGTTTTATAAACCTTATTTAAAAAACTCCAAAGTAATACATAATCCGGTCAAGGATGGATTACCAAAACCTTACGAAACAGAACGTCGCAAGGTTGTAGTTAATTACTGCAGAGTAGATAAGCAGAAGAATTTGCCTTTACTAATAGAGGCTTTTGAGGTTTTTCATTCCGGTCATCCGGAATATTCACTTGAAATATACGGAAATACAATTACAGAGGAAGAAAATCTTCTTTTGAAAGCGTTGGAAAATCTCGTTTGCGAAAGAAAGCTTGACGAATCAATAAAAATTTTACCCCCAAGAGCAGACATACATGAAATTGTTAAAGATTGTGCAATGTTTGTTTCTTCATCAGACTACGAGGGTTTGTCGAACTCGATGCTGGAAGCTATGGCGATAGGACTTCCTTGTGTTTGTACAGATTGCCTTGGCGGTGGTGCAAGAGAAATGATAAAGAACGGCGAAAACGGATTGCTGGTACCTATGAATGATGTAAAAGCACTCGCTTTAGCTATGGAACGTATAGCAAATGATGTAGAGTTAGCAGAAAAATGCTCGGTAAATGCAAGCAAAATAAGAAGTGAACTTTCTGCAGAAAAGATTACAGAGCAGTGGATTGAATATATAGAAAGTGTTATTTGAAAATCAAGGAGATTATAGATGATAAAAGTAAGCGTTGTCGTTCCTATATATAATGCAGAAAAATATCTTGAGCAATGCTTGGATAGTATTGTAAACCAAACTTTAAAAGAAATCGAAATTATTTTAATAAACGATGGCTCTGTAGATGGTAGCGAAGATATTTGTAAAAAATATTTGACCGATGAAAGAGTTTCTTATTATTATAAAGAGAATGAAGGCCTTGCTGCTGCTCGTCAAGACGGTATGGATAAGGCAACCGGCGAATACATAGGTTTTGTTGACTCCGATGACTGGCTTGAGCTTGATATGTATGAGAAAATGTACGAAGCGGCAAAGAGTAACGATTCCGATGTGGTTTTTTGCAACTATATTGAGAATGACAACAGTTACCGCTTTTCCCCAATAATGCCGGTAGGACCTTACGATAGAGAGAAAATACTTAGTGATATTCTTCCTCGCAGCCTTGCTTATATTGATAAGGATGGTAACAATAAGGTAATAAGATGGTCAAACTGTATGAGAATATACAAAAACGAATCGCTTGTAAAAAACAATATTCGGTTTGATTGCCGTTTTAGAAGAAGTCAAGATTTGCAGTTGACGTATGAAGCAATGCTTGTAGCGCAGAATTTTTATTATTTGGGAGACAAGCATCTTTATCATAATCGTGTTGTTGCAGATTCGTTATCACGTGGGTATACAAAAAATATGTGGCAATTATATGTCCCGCTTATAGAGCGACTCTATAAAGCCACTGAAGATTTTAAAGAGCTTGATTTGATGCCACAAATGCATTTAAGGAACTTTTTCTTTGTGACTGAATGTATAAATAACGAGTTTAAACCACTTTGTCCCAATAGCAGAGAGAAAAAAATTGAACTCGTGGCTGAAATCGTGAATGACCCATTATGTGAGAGATTTTACGGTCAACTTCCATTAGAAAGGCTAAATCCTGTATATAAGAAATATTATGAATTAATCCACAAAAAAGATGTAGAAAAAATTGTGGACTGTATTGTTGAGTACGCGAAAATAATTGAAAGAAAAGAACAAACAAAAAAGAAAATTAAAAGTCAGATTATGGATTTCCTCACTGAGAGTAAGATTGTGGGTACTGTATATAAAAAGATACGAGGAATAATATTATGAGAAAAATTCTAACGTACGTTCAAGGTTTGCAGGTTATAAAATTTTTACACAGGACTATAATTGTTCTCCGGCTACATTCAGATACTGTATGAATCCTGTAGACGGTTTCGGTATCACTCAAGGTAAATGGCTGCATAAAAACAAAGAATTATTTGAGTCCTACGGTATAAATAATGTTGATTATGCTAATTTAGGTGTATTCGATAAAGTAATTACATACGAAGATATTTCTGCAGATAATACAAAACGTCGAGAAGAAGAAAAGAAAAAAAGGCAAAAGTATTTAAAAAAAGCAAGCTTGCCTATTAGGATTAAAGAGTATTTATATGAAAAATATAAGATTATAAAAAAATCAAAAATTATAACAACTTTTAAATATTGGAAAATTTGTTTGAAATATTTTATTTATTATAAATTCAAGCAATGATTGTCGATGCAAAGCAAGAACAATATCAATGGTATAAATACCAACCCAAAATAGATTGTATAATTAACAAATACAAAGCGTAAAAAATGCTGTTGATAAGAATTGTGTTAGGGTGGAATAATGAGTTTTATTAAAAATTATATAAAAAAGAAAAAACAAAACTACATAATATATAAGCAGAATAAGAAGTTGAATTTATACACTAAATTCATTCGGTCACAAGTGATGTTTTGCGGCACAGGATTAAAGAGTTTTGGTACTGTTGAAATACAATTTCCGGAAAATATTTCTATCGGTAACAACTGCAAGATTAACTCGAATGTTCTTCTCAACGGCAGAAGCGGTATAACCATCGGTGATAACGTTACTCTTTCTCACGGCGTTAAGCTTATTTCTACAGGCTATGATATAGAGCATTGGATGAAAACCGGGGAACGAGTACATATTTACGATAAGCCTATAGAAATTGGTAACAATTGTTGGATTGGAGCAGATGCAATAATTTTGCCCGGTGTCAAAATAACGGGTGAATTTGTTGTTATAGGTGCAGGTGCGGTTGTTACTAAGGATATAACAGAAAGCAGAGTGCTTGTGGCAGGTAATCCTGCAAAAACAGTTAAAAGATATGATAAGGAATTTCAGGAGTAAGATTTATGGCGGAACAAAAATGGACTACGGTTGTAAAATCTGAAAATAAAATATTGGACGTTGATATAAAAGGCTTAAAGAATTGTAAGGATTTGATTTTCCTTTTTGTTCGCCGTTCCTTTGTGGCAAAATATAAGCAGACTGTTTTAGGTCCTGCCTGGGCTATTATTCAGCCTTTTTTCACTACGGTTGTTTACTCTGTGTTTTTCGGTAATATTGCAGGGCTTGGTGCATCCGGTGTGCCTAATTTTATCTTTTATCTTTCGGGTACAATTATCTGGACTCTTTTTGCAAGTTGCCTTACAGAAACGTCTCATACATTTACAGGCAATGCGGGAATACTCGGCAAGGTTTATTTCCCTCGTCTTGTAATGCCTATATCCACCGCTATTTCTCAGTTTATAGGCTTCTTTATTCAGTTTGCGTTTATGCTTTGCTTCCTTGTTTTCTACTGTGTAACAGGGGCAGGGGTTAAGCCGAATTTGTTTATAGCTTTAACACCCTTAGTGCTTATACAGCTTGCGCTTTTAGGTATGGGCTTCGGTATGATAGTATCCGCTCTTACTACAAAATACCGCGATTTGACTATGATTGTCGGTTTCGGTGTGACTCTTTGGAGCTATTGCTCACCCGTAGCGTACGATATGTTCAGCCGTTCTCAGCTTATGCCCGGCTCTGCGCTTTATAGTATTTATATGCTTAACCCCGTAACACCTGCTATCAACCTTTTCAGGTATGCTTTTTTGGGTTCAGGTGAGGTGGATTGGTTGTTTTACACAATTTCATGGGTTACTACAATTGCGGTGGCAGTTGTAGGTGCGCTTATGTTCAGTAAATCTGAAAAAACCTTTATGGATACAGTGTGAGGTGCGGTATGGAAGAATTAGCTATAAAAGTTGAAAACGTTTCTAAAGAATACCGACTCGGTGCTATTGGCGGTGCAACTCTTAAAGGAGAGATACAGTCTAAAATAGCAAAGCTTCGTAAAAAAGAGGACCCTAATTTAAAAATAGGCGAAAAGGCTCACGGAAAAAATGAACGATTTCTTGCAATTGACGATATGTCTTTTGATGTGAAAAAAGGCGAGGCTATTGGCATTATCGGTCACAACGGAGCGGGTAAATCTACAATTTTAAAGCTTATATGCCGAGTAACTACACCCACTAAAGGTAATATTTATCTTAACGGAAGAATTACATCTATGTTAGAGGTTGGTACAGGCTTTCACCCTGAACTTACAGGCAGGGAAAACGTGTATCTCAACGGTGCAATTCTTGGTATGAGCAAGGCGGAAATTGATGAGAAATTTGATGAGATTGTAGAGTTCTCTGAGGTGGCTCAATTTATTGATACACCTATAAAAAGATACTCAAGCGGTATGAAGGTAAAGCTTGCTTTTGCGGTTGCCTCTCACCTTGATAGTGAAATTATGATTATGGACGAGGTCCTCGCTGTCGGTGACGTTAATTTTCAGAATAAATGCATAGAGAGAATGAAAAAGGTTGCCACTGAAGAGGGTAGAACAATTCTTTACGTAAGTCACAATATGGCAACGGTTAAAAGTCTATGCAACAGATGTATTGTTCTCTCTAAAGGTAAAGTTATTTTTGAAGGCGCTACTGAAGAAGCTATTGCTATATATATGAAAAACGAGGCTCTTGATGATACTACTTTTTTCGATACCTCAAAAGCAGAAAGACATCGGAAATGTAATCTCAGACATCTTTTACAGAGTCTTGAGATTCTTAATAAAGACAGACCTCAATTTGAGTATGGCGAGAAATTTACATTTAGAACAAAATGGATAAGTGACAATAATGATGAGGTTTTGAAAATGAAGCTCATTGTTAACAGTATTGATGCCAGTCCCGTTGGCGTTGTTTTCTGCGGTGAGCTTAATCACGAAAAAGGTGAGAATATTGCAGAATTTACTTTCGATACATCTTATCTTGTACCCGGTAAATATACAGTAGATGTTATTCTGTATGATAACGATGAAGCCGGTAACGTTATGTTTTATGATCGGGCAACCGCTTTGAGATTTTCAATTGAGCATAGCGATGAATCTGTAAAATTAAAGCATTGGTTCAAGGATTGGGGAAATGCAGTCCTTCCTTGCGTTGAAAAAATCAGAGATTGATTTAAATTTTGGAGTTATAAATATGGCAGAAGAAAACCGTTTATCTGTAATTGAACAGGCTCTTCTTGACTTGCTTGCAAACAGTTTGTTTGATTGTGGCAGGTCTGTGTCTGTTTGTGCTGATGATTGGGACTATATCTGGCATGAGGCATACGTTCAGGCGGTACCGCTTACAGCTTTTGCCAACGGTTTTAGTAGTGATATACCACTTGAAATGGCTTCTCACATAAAGTCAAAAATAAGTGAAATTGTTTTATCTGTATCAAGGCGCATCGGTGAGCATATTTTTCTTCATAAGCTTCTTACAGAGGCCGGGATTGATTACACTATAATAAAAGGTTTCGCTTGTTCTTTATATTATCCCGACCCGCTTACACGTTGGCTTGGTGACGTTGATTTTCTTGTTACCCCTGATGATGAAGAATCAGTTGCAAATTTGCTTATTGATAAAGGTTTTACTGAAATAAGCACTATCGGTGAGAATCACAGGGTTTTTAACTATAGGGGCTGCAGATATGAGCTTCATACAGAGCCTGCAGGTATTCCTAACGGTGAAACGGGCGAGATTGTAAAAGATTATCTAAGTGATACTATTTCAAAAGCAAAATATCAAAATACCGTATTCGGTCAGCTTAAAACCCCCGATGAATTCCATCACGGCCTTATAATGCTTCTTCATATGAGCCACCACCTGAACGGTGAGGGGATAGGGTTAAGGCATCTTTGTGATTGGGCTGTGTTTATTTCCGATATTGGTGTTGAAAAATTCAAAGAATTGTTTGAAGAGCCTTTAAAAGAAATGGGCTTGTGGAAATTTGCTCTGGTTTTAAACCATGCTTGCGGTAGATTTCTCGGTTGTAGTGAATATGTCACCGAAGATGAAAAAATGGAAGAATTATCTGCAACGTTTTTAAGCGATTTATTTGCAGGCGGAAATCTCGGTCAAAAAAGTGATAACCGTGCTCATGAGGCTTTAGCTTTATCAGAAAGTCCTGATAGAAGTTATATAAAAAATCTTTTTAACTCTGCAAACAGAATAGTTTATAAAAACTGGGGTTTTTGCAGGAAGGTGAAAATTCTTCTTCCTATAGGGTGGTTGTTTTTCGGCTTAAGATATGCATTTAGGTCTTTAAAGGGGGAAAGACCTCGTATAGATTTAAGAGAAATAAAAAAAGAAACTGTCAAACGAAAAGATCTGTATTCGCAGTTGCAAATATTTATAAAAGAAGATAAATAAAAAGATGTTTCAACCTTATTTGTTGAAACATCTTTTTTGCTGTTTTGATTTTATTAATCTCTTCTGAAAATATCTCTTGTGTAAACTTTGTCCGAAACGTCGTCGAGGCAATCCTCGTAACGGTTAGCGATAATCGCATCGCTTAAAGCCTTGAATCTGTTTATATCGTTTACAACAAGGCTTCCGAAGAAGGTCGAGCCATCCTCAAGAGAAGGTTCGTAAATGATAATTGTAGCACCCTTTGCTTTAACGCGCTTCATAACGCCTTGAATACTGCTTTGACGGAAATTATCACTGCCTGATTTCATAGTGAGTCTGTAAACACCGATTGTAACGTGCTTTTCGTATTTTACATCGAAATCCATATCGTCGTCATAGCCGTAATAGCCAGCCATTCTGAGAACTCTGTCTGCGATGAAGTTTTTACGCGTTCTGTTTGATTCAACGATAGCTGAAATCATATTTTCAGGCACGTCATCATAGTTTGCAAGAAGCTGCTTTGTATCCTTTGGTAAACAGTAACCGCCGTAACCGAAAGAAGGGTTGTTGTAGTGGTCACCTATACGAGGGTCAAGGCAAACACCCTCTATAATCTTTTTCGTATCAATGCCTTTCATCTCAGCATAAGTGTCTAATTCGTTGAAATAGCTAACTCTCAATGCAAGATAGGTGTTCGCAAAAAGCTTAACTGCTTCTGCCTCGGTAAAGCCCATAATAAGCACCGGTGTCTCTTCTTTTAAAGAGCACTCCTTGAGAAGTGAAGCAAAAGTTTCTGCTGATTTAGTAAGCTCTTCGTTTTCTAAATCAGTGCCAACGATAATTCTACTTGGGTAAAGGTTATCGTAAAGTGCTTTTGATTCTCTTAAAAATTCAGGGCTGAATAAAATTTTATCGTAATTTAATTTTTTTCTTATGTTTACGGTATAGCCTACCGGAATTGTAGATTTGATTACTATTACTACATCGGGGTTTACCTCTATAACCTTTGAAATAACTGTTTCAAGGGCAGAGGTATCGAATTTATTAACCTTGGTATCGTAGTTTGTGGGAGCAGCAACTACTACAAAATCTGCATCCTTGTAAGCAATATCTGCATCTAAAGTTGCAGTAAGATTAAGCGGTTTATTCTTTAGATAATCTTCAATATAATCATCTTGAATAGGTGATATTCGTTTGTTTATCATATCAACCTTTTCCGGAATAATATCAACCGCAGTAACAGGGTGCTTTTGTGAAAGTAAGGTTGCAATTGATAAACCGACGTAACCTGTGCCGGCAACTGCTATTTTCATATTACTTTCTCCTTATAAAAATCTTTATACCACGTTGCAAATTTTCTTAAGCCTACCTGCAATGGTGTAGCGGGCTTAAAGTCAAACTCTTTTTCTAACGCAGAAGTATCGGCATAAGTTATGGGTACGTCACCCGGTTGCATAGGCACTAATTCTTTATGTGCCTCAAAATCATAATCCTCAGGCAAAACACCTGCAAAAACAAGCTCTTTTTGAAGGGTTTCAACAAAATAAAGTAAATTTTCAGGACTACTGTTACCGATATTATAAACTGCATAGGGTGGAAGAGGTAAACCGTCTTCGCCCATGCTTTTTTCAGGAGGACGCTGCATAACTCTTTTTACGCCCTCAACGATGTCATCTATATAGGTAAAATCACGTTTGCAGTTTCCGTAATTGAAAATTTTAATTTTTTCACCGTTGAGCAATTGATTTGTAAAACCGAAATATGCCATATCGGGTCTTCCTGCAGGGCCGTAAACTGTGAAAAACCTCAATCCTGTAGAAGGAATGTTATATAACTTCGAATAAGCATGAGCCATAAGCTCGTTACTCTTTTTGGTTGCGGCATAAAGGCTTACGGGGTTATCTACCTTATCATCAGTGCTATAGGGGATTTTCTTGTTTGTGCCGTAAACGCTTGAAGAGCTGGCATAAACGAGGTGCTCAACGGGATGGTTGCGACAAGCCTCAAGAATGTTATAAAAACCGATTAAGTTGCTTTCTATGTATGCATCGGGATTTGTTATCGAGTAACGAACGCCTGCCTGAGCCGCAAGGTTAACTACAACGTCAAAATTATAGTCGGTAAAGCTTTTTTCTATTAAATCCTTATCGGCTATATTGCCCTTTATAAAATGCCAGGAGTTTTTGCTTTCTGAGTTTGAGAGCTTTTCGATCTCGTTAAGACGGTATTCTTTCAACGAAACGTCATAATAATCGTTCATATTATCAATACCGACGATTTTTATAGGGTTAAATGATTTTAACAGCTCTATTACAAGATTTGAACCGATAAAACCTACTGCCCCTGTAACGAGAACGGTTTTATTGTTTAAATTAATTGCCGGCATAAACATAGTAAATCCCTACCACATAATTATACTATTCCACATTATAACTCAAAATTTTTTTGAAATCAAGAATATATATACAAGAGTAAAAAATAAAGTATTGATTAATTAAAAGAGTACTACCGTAGATATAGAAAAGTGAAAAAATATGTGTTATAATCTTTTTCGAAAAAAATAAGCTATTTACTTTATATAGCATAGTAGAAATTTATAGTTATGGCTGTTGATAATTTTAGTCAAAAGCTTTACTGATAATTTTGGAGGACTTATGGCTTTTTTGTTGGTGGTTATATATGTCGCGTTTATTGGTCTTGGAGTGCCTGATTCTCTTATCGGCTCTGCCTGGCCTGCTATACATACAGAATTGAATATTGCCGTTGAGGCAGTCAGCGTGATTACCTTCATTATCTCTGGTTGTACGGTTTTATCAAGTATGTTCAGTGCAAGAATTCTTAATAAAATAGGTACAGCCAGGGTTACCGCTTTCAGTACAGCTATGACGGCTGTTGCTATGTTTGGGTTTTCTGTAGCGCCGTCGTTTTGGGTTATGATACCGTTGGCTGTTATTCTCGGTCTTGGAGCAGGGGCTATTGATTCAGGTCTTAATAATTACGTTGCACTTAATTTTAAAGCAAGTCATATGAATTTTCTTCATTGCTTTTACGGAGTGGGTGTAAGCCTTAGCCCTTATCTTATGTCACAAGCGTTAAGCAATGCAGGTTGGCGTGGTGGATACCGTTATGCTTTTTACGTTCAGTTAGCAATTACTATATTGCTTGTAGTATCCGTTCCTTTATGGAAAAAGAGCTCTTCAAATAATGCTGAAGAAGAGGAAAAAGGGGTGACTCTTACTCTTTTACAGATGGCAAAAATGCCTGAAGTAAGACAAGTATGGGTTATTATGCTTGCAACAAACGCAATAGAATACGCTTGCGGCGTTTGGGGTAGCACGTATCTTGTAACTGAAAAGGGCTTCCAGTTGGAGCAGGGTGCACTTGCTTTAACTATTTATTACGTTGGAATGTCAATCGGTCGATTCCTTTCGGGCTTGCTTTCAGGTAAAATTAATACTTGGAGGCGTATCGGTTTGGGGTGTATTATTCTTGCACCCGCCATTGTGATTATGCTTCTTCCCTTGCCGAGTGTGGTTGCTGTAGTCGGCTTATTCCTTATTGGCTTGGGTAACGGCGCTATTTATCCTAATATGATACATTTAACACCACACAATTTCGGCAAAGAGGTCTCACAATCGGTTATGGGCTCGCAGATAGCCTTTGCTTACATAGGAGTTATGTTAGCGCCACCTATGGTCAGCCTTGTAAGCGGAGTCTTCGGTATAAAGGTATACCCGATATTACTTGCTGTTATTTATGCTATAATGGTTATAGCTTTGAAATTATTTATAAATAAGTTGAAAAAGCAGGATAGATACAATACAGACGCATAAAGCTTTAAAGGGCTGATGAATAATGGTAAAAGATAGTTTTGATATAGAAAAATTTAAAAATCCCGATGCTTCATATTCTCCCGTTTACGTATGGGTATGGAATGACGTGTGTAACAAAGAAATTATAAATAATCAGCTTGCCGAGATGCAGAATCTCGGCATAAGGGCATTTTATATTCTTCCTGAACCAAAGGGCTTTCGCCCTGACAGTATGCCCACTAACCTTGAGCCTGATTATCTGACAGATGAATTCTTTGAGCTTTGCAGCTATGCTATCGAAAAAGGGAAAGCTCTCGGTATGAATTGTTGGATTTATGACGAGGGCGGATGGCCGTCCGGAAGTGCTTGCGGAAAGGTATTGAAAGATCACCCCGAATATTCAAGGCAGACTTTAGAGTATTATGAAAAAAACGTTTCAGCAGGGGATATTTATAAAAAATCAAGAAGCGATGTTCTTGCGACGTTTTTGAATGATAAAGAAATTATTGAAGAGGGATATATTTTTTCTGAAGATACTGTTATAACAGAGTACGTTGCAGAAAAAGAATTAAACGGTAATTATCCCGATTTACTTAATAAAAATGCCACAGATTATTTTATAAATATCACTCACGAAAAATATGCCTCTGCAATGAAAAATACACTTGGTGAAGCCGTTACAGCAGTATTTACGGACGAGCCTAAAGCACCTGCGGGAGCATTTAATAATGAGTTGAAAGAAAAATATGAAGAAATTCACGGTGAATCAATTTTACCTTATCTTCCGCTTGTTGCAGAAAAAGTAGCACCTACAGAGGAAAACGTTTATATATTGCACCGTTGGTATGATTTATGCAGTCAGGTATTTTGCGAGAATTTTCTTCTTACCTGTAAAAAGTGGGCTAATAAAAACGGTATTGCTTTTACCGGTCACTTGGATAAGGATCACGACCCTCTTGGATGTATGGACGGTGGAGGTAATTTTAACTTGATGCGTGCCCTCAGGTGCTTTGATATTCCCGGTATTGATATTATTTGGCGTCAGCTTTACCCTGAAAACAGAGTAACGAATATTGATGATATGAATGCTTATAACGGATTCTTTCCGAGATACGCTTCATCTGCTGCTGTACAGAACGGAACAAAGCTTGCTATGAGCGAAATTTTCGGCGTAGCAGGACCGGGGCTTACTTACGATATAATGCGTTATACGGTGGGTTATCAGGCTGTAAGAGGAATAAATGTGTTTAATTCCTTTAATTTTCCTCTTGGTCGCAAGGGTCAGCTTCTTGCACAGGAGCTACCGGTTTTCACGGAAAATCAAATCTATTATAGTTGCCTCGGTCAGTTCAATCGTTACACAGAAAGATTATCATATATCTCATCCCTCGGAGAGCGTGTCTGCGAAACTGCCCTTTACTATCCCGTTAGCGATTTTCAAGGCGGTTTGAATGCAGAATCTGTGGCAAAAGAGTTTGATAATCTTGGCAGAGCTCTTGAAGATATGTTGGTTGATTTTGACATTGTTGACGATGATGTTTTCCGGTCTGCAAGTGATTTGGAAAAAGGCTTTGTTCACATCGGTAATGCTAAATATAGAAATATAATTATTCCCGAGGGTGTCTGTATTCCACCTGAAACTCGAAAAGCTCTCAATCTTTTTATTGAGTGTGGCGGAAGAGTTTTGAATAATCTTCAAGGACTCACACCTGTTATTAAGGCACGGGGTGAAGGTCTACGTGCAATGCACAGGAAAATAGAAAATGGCGAGATCTTCTGTTTGTTCCGTGAGTCAGGTGGAACAGGGGAATATAGTATTAATTTGTCTTCATCAAAGGGCTATCTGCTTGATTTAGAAAACGGTAAATTGCAACGCCTTGAAGCAGATAATAAAATTCTGAACCTTTCTCTTGCCGTTGGTGAAACCGCGGTTGTCTTACTTACAGATGAAGTTTTTGATGCAGAGCCTAAGAAGAAATTCAATAATAAATTCCACATTAAAAATGACTTTCAATTTTACAAAGATATTGAGCTCAGCTGTGATGAAAACGGCTTCAAAAAAATAAAGCATTCAGATAATTCAACACCGATTCAGCTTGGGGATTGGTCATACTTGATTGGTGAGGCTTACTCTGGTAGCGGTGTTTATGAAGCAACATTTACACTCCCGACTGAGATGGTAGGAAAGACAGGTGAAATTGAACTTGGTGAAGTGCATTTTACCGCTTCTGTTTATCTCAATAATAAATTTATCGGAGCGTCTTTAATGCCACCATATAGATTAACAATCCCGGCAGGTACGCTTGATAAAGAGAATAAACTGAAAATAGTTGTAACTAATACTTCTGCCAATTGGTATGTCAATACAGATTATTTTGATAAGTGGAAAAAGGAAGAACTTTCGCCATATTTTGAGGCAGAGACAGAGTTTGCAAAAGAATCTGTATCAGGCGGATTGTACGGTCCTGTTGAGATATTTACGGAATGATAGTAAAATTCCAATTTATAGAGGTGTTTTAAATGAAAATCAATACCCAAAATATGAAATGGACAAGAGCTCCTAAACAATATACAATTACAGAAGAGAAAATTGAAATAGTTACAGAGCCTCATACGGATTTATGGCAAAGAACTTATTATCATTTCAGAAATGACAATGCACCCGTTTTACAAATGGAAACAGAGGATAAGTTTTTCTCTTTTGTCGTAAAAACAGAATTTCAAAGTAAACGTAGATTTGACCAATGCGGTATTGTTATGTACCTTGATAGCGATAATTGGCTTAAAGCATCAATTGAATATGAAAACGAAACCTTTCAACATCTTGGCTCTGTTGTAACAAACAACGGCTACTCTGACTGGGCAACAACTGAAATCCCTGCCGATATTAAATCGATGTGGTACAGATTCAGCCGAAGAGAAGACGATTATTGTATTGAATGCTCTGAAGACGGCGTTACATTTAAGCAAATGAGAGTTTGCCATATGTGGAATGGCGGGGGAGATATCAGGTTTGGCATTTACGCTTGCAGCCCCGAGGAGTCATCCTTTAAAGCAACCTTTACAGATATGGAAATTACCGAATGTAAATGGCTCGCTCACGACGGTCAACAGCCTGATGAGGAGTAAAAAATGAAAAAATATACCCGTCACAGATTTAATTTTCTGTGACGGGTTGTCTTTTGGTTATTTATCAGCAGAATTTTGCTTTTGCTTCGGTAATCATTTCGTTAACCTTTGCGGCAAGGGGCTTGCTTTCTTCTTTAAGCTGAGCAAGTGGCTTTCTTGCATCACCTATATCAATACCCTGTAAACGAAGAACCTCTTTTGCAGCGGCATACATATTACATTTACAAGCACACATAGCGTAAATGATTTCGTTAATTGCGTACTGAATTTCTCTTGCTTCGTTGAGTTTGCCTGCTTTAATAAGCTCGTCGCATTTAAGGAAAAGCTCGGGCATAACGCCGTATGTACCGCCGATACCGCCTTCAGCACCGATTGCACGGCCTGCAACGAACTGCTCGTCGGGACCGTTGAAAACAACGATATCGTCGCCACCCTCAGCCTTGAACATCTGAATATCCTGTGTGGGCATTGATGAGTTTTTAACACCGATTACGCGGGGATTTTTAAGCATTTCTTTGAAAAGAGGCATTGTAAGAGAAACGCCTGCAAGCTGGGGAATGTTGTAAATAACGAAATCTGTGTTGGGTGCGGCTGATGAAATGTCGTTCCAATACTGAGCGATAGATTCTTCGGGAAGCTTGAAATAAATAGGGGGGATAGATGCGATAGCATCAACACCTAAGCTTTCAGCGTGGGCGGCAAGCTCCATAGAATCAGCGGTGTTGTTGCAAGCAACGTGGGCGATAATTGTCATTTTGCCCTTTGCAACCTCCATAACAGACTCTAAAATCAATTTTCTTTCTTCCTTGCTCTGGTAAATGCATTCACCTGAAGAACCGCAAACGTAAAGACCCTTAACGCCTTTATCGAGTAAGAATTTTGCAAAAGCCTTTGTTCTTTCGGGGCTTACGCTACCGTCATCATTGTAGCAAGCATAAAAAGCAGGGATTATGCCGTGGTATTTAGTAAGATTTCTCATTTTATCATAGCCTTTCATATTATTTGAGTAGGGCTTTATGAAGTAAAACACAAAGACTTACCCGTAATATATAAATACACTGAAAATATAACACATTTTTAAAAGGTTGTCTACACTTATTTAAGGCTTAAAACTGTAGAAATGTTGAAATTAATATGATATAATCGCAAAAGATTGTTTTCATTAATGAGGTAAAATATCAAATGGATAAAAAGCAGGTTGCAGAATATTTTGATAATATGGCTGACGTTTGGGATATTAATATGATAAAAATTCAGCCGAAAATAGATGAGATACTTGATAGGGCGGGGGTAACCGAGGGGAAATACGTGCTTGACGTTGCCTGTGGCACGGGTGTTTTGATATCCGATTACGTAAAAAGAAAAGTAAGTAAATGTGTTGCGATTGATATATCAGATAAAATGATAGAAAAAGCGAAAAGTAAATTCAGCCAATATGAAAACGTTGAGTTTTTATGCGGAGATGCTGAAGTCTTTGATTTTAAAGATAAGTTCGATTGCATTGTGATTTATAATGCATTTCCCCATTTTGTTGACAGGGACAAGCTTTTTAAAAATCTTTCAAAATGCCTTAAACCCGACGGTAGAATTACTGTTGCTCACGGTATGGGAAGAGAAGCTCTTTTAAAGCATCATTCGGGAAGTGCGAAAAACGTTTCAACCGTTCTTCCTGAAATTGAAGAAATGACTGACTTAATGAGTGATTATTTTGACGTTGACGTAAGCATTTCCACAGATGATATTTACATAGCTTCTGCGAAAAAATGTCAGGATAGCATTTGAATTTAGTATAATTTTTGCTTTATAGGTTATTTTAACGGCTGCGGTAATACAAAATTCGTTATGGTGCAAGGGAGTATCGGCGGTATTTGCGTAAGGCTTCCTGTTTCTTGGTTAATGAGTAAAAGCGTACCCTTTTCCCTTTTTCACATAGGTCTTGCAACACCTATATCTACAACCGTACAAATTATTTTATGCATAAGCTTTTTTGTAATTATGCAAAGGGTGAATAAGCATAAGTTTATTCATTAAAAAACGCCTCGATTTTTACTTTTAAGTATCAGTTGTGTACATAAATAATCTTACGAAATCTTAATTTGATTTATATGCTTTATTATGATATTTTAATTGTAGGGTGATTAAATGTCTGTAAAAATTCTTGTAATCGAAGACGATGCTTTTCTTCGTGACGGGCTTTGCGAAATGCTGAAAAAAGAGGGCTACAACGTTGTTACTGCGGGAACAATTGATGATGCAAAGGAATGCTTTTTAAAAGAACACTTTAATCTTGTTATTCTTGACGTTATGCTTCCCGACGGAAACGGCTTTGATATGTGTGCTTTTATCCGTTCGAAAAATGAAAACGTTCCCATACTGTTTTTAACCGCCTGCGATGATGAGGTTCAAGTGGTAAGAGGTCTTGATGCAGGTGCAGACGATTACGTTACAAAGCCATTTAAGCTCTTGGAATTACTTTCAAGAATACGGGCTCTTTTAAGAAGAAGTAAAGCTTCTGTTTACAACTGCGAAAATATTTCTGTCGATATAAACACAATGACTGTTAAACGTGACGGTGAAAACATTTTTGTTACACCTACTGAATTTCAGATTCTTTCTGCGCTTATAAGAAACAGCGGTGTTATTGTTACAAGGTCTGTTTTGCTTGAAAATATATGGGACGAGGGTGGCTCGTTTATTGACGATAACACTCTTTCTGTTCATATAAGCAGACTTCGTGAGAAAATAGGTGCGGAGCATGTAGTAACAGTGAGAGGTATCGGCTACAGATGGGAGGATTCACAATGAGTCCTTTGGAAATCTGTCTTATTATTTTTGTTTGCTTATTGCTTTTTGTTGTTCTTGTTTTGAGTGTTTTGCTTACTAAAAACAAAAGAAATGTGAAAAAGCTTACCAAAAGTATCAACAAATATCTTGAAAAAGGTGAGCTGACAAAATTCAGTACAAAAGACGATAGCTTTGCGCCTCTTCAGAATGCGGTTTGCGATTTGGAAAATGCTCTTGAAGTGCAAAAGCAAAACACTGAGTCCGAAACTAAAAAGAATACTGATTTTATTGCAGATGTTTCTCACCAGTTAAAAACTCCTCTTGCAGGACTTCGCCTTTATCTTGAAATGGATAATGCTCAGAATCCTACGGAGCATACAGAAAAAGAATTTCAACTTGTGGAGAAAACTGAAGAGCTTGTTGCAAAGCTTTTACGCCTTGAAAAGATAAAGAGCGATACATACGTTATGGATTTTCAGTTTTATGAAATCAGCGAAATCCTTAAAAGCATACTCCTTGATATGAAGCATATTTTTCCTGAAAAGCAGTTCGGTGTTGTCGGCAAAAGCCGAATGAGATGTGATAAGGAATGGCTGACAGAAGCCTTGGGAAATGTTATTAAAAACGCCTGCGAGCATACGGATAACAATGGCGAAATCAATATAACCATTGAAGAAAATGAACGCTCCACTATTGTTGCTGTTTCAGATAACGGTGGCGGTGTAGATAAAGACGATGTTGGTAAGCTTTTCAAAAGATTTCACCGTACAAAAAATGCTAAACCTCAAAGTGCAGGAATCGGTCTTGCTATTACAAAAGCTATAATTGAAAAGCATCACGGAACAATAAGTGCGGTAAATACTTCAAAGGGTCTTGAGGTTGTTATGTGCTTTCCGAAAATTGATGGGTATCAGGCTATTTGATTGCCAAGTATAACTTGGCAGCGATATAAATCCTTACGGATTTGCGATATATCCGATGATGCGATATACCTACGGTGCGATATGTGCCTGACGGCACGAGAAAGAGGATTTATATCATATCGCATTTGCGGAGCAAATATATCGCAATCGACAACATGTCGATTATATCGCATTTTGTGTGAACAAAATATATCGCAGAGAGGAAATTTTATGGATAACAAAACAATCAAAGAATTAGCAATAGAGCTGACAGTTGAAATAACGACTGTTTGCGATAATATAAAAGGACGAAACGTCTATGTTAATCAACTTTTAAGGGCGTGTTCATCCATAGGTGCAAATTCTCACGAAGCCAAATATGCTCAAAGTCGTGCTGATTTCATACACAAAATGGAAATCGCTTTAAAAGAAACATATGAAACAGAGTATTGGCTTGAAATACTTTATAAAGTGAAATCAATAGATGTTGAAATGTATAAGAGTCTTAATAATAAGTGCGGTACAATTCGTAGAAAGCTTATAGCATCAATAACAACAGCAAAAAACAATCAAAAATAACTTGGCAGCGATATAAATCCTTACGGATTTGCGATATATCCGATGATGCGATATACCTACGGTGCGATATGTGCCTGACGGCACGAGAAAAACTCTCCCTTTGGTTTTGCAAAGGGGAGAGTTTTTTATCTTACGGAATCTTAAGATAAAAGTCACTTAAAATTAAGATTGGTGTTTTACAATAGAGTCAACATAGAGGATTAGTGTTCTCAAAAATCAAATTCAAAGGAGAGTTTTCTATGAATATTATCGAATGCAAAAATCTCACAAAGGAGTATTTAAGCGGTGAAAATACGGTTGTGGCACTTAACGATGTGTCATTAGAATTTGAAAAAGGTGAATTTTGTGCCATAACGGGACCGTCAGGCTCGGGTAAATCAACCTTTCTTCATTGTCTTAGCAGTCTTGAAAATGCCACGTCGGGCGAGGTTATATATAATAATGAAAGCTTGAAAAAGTATAACGACAATCAGCTTTCTATTTTAAGAAGACGCCGTTTCGGCTTCGTCTTTCAGGCATATAACCTTGTTGAAGAGCTTACGGGCTATGAGAATATTTTGCTACCCGTTATGCTTGATAAAAAGAAGCCTGATGAGGAGTATTTAAAGAAAATTATAGATATTCTCGGCATTGAAGATAGAGTTTCTCATCTTCCTTCTGCTCTTTCGGGCGGTCAGCAGCAGAGAATTGCTATTGCAAGAGCACTTGCAAATAAGCCCTCAATTCTTTTTGCAGACGAGCCAACGGGTAATCTTGACGGTAAAAGCGGTAGAGAGGTGCTTTCGCTTCTTAAATACGTAAGTAAGGAATTAGGCGTAACTCTTATTCTTGTTACCCACGATTTACACGTTGCCGAGCAGGCAGACAGAGTTATAAGAATTGAAGACGGTGCTGTTGTAGAAGACAGTAAATTTAATCAATAAAAGTAAGTAATATTATGAATAAGAAAAAGCTGACATATAACTCACTTGCATTAAGTAGTTTAAAAAATCGAAAAAAGAGTTATGCTCTTATGATTATAGGCATTGTTTTAGCAATGATGTTTTCTTCCGGTGTGCCATTTTTCATTTCTTGCATGAACTCATCACAGAACGAAATTCAATACAGAAAGCAAGGTAAACAAGAAACCATTGTTATAGATGCACAAAATTATGATTTTGATATTCCCACAGAACAAGGTGCTATTGATGGTGATATAGGTTTTGCTCATGTTCTCTCTTATGTCTGGAATGAAAGAGAAGATTTTTCTGATGGCACAATGATTGGCTGGCTTGATGACAGAGCAACAGAACTATATTATCCGATTGTTTCAGAAGGCAGAATGCCTAAAGAACAAAATGAAATAGCAATTGAAAAAAGTGCTCTTCAAAGAATGAGAGTGGATACAAAGCTTGGTGAAAAAATAACATTAAAAGCTTTAATTTGTGATAGTGATGAGTTTTTAGAAGAGGAAACAGATGTTACTTACACTCTTGTCGGGATTCTTTCAGACAAAAAATCCAATATAGAACATTTTTATGATGAAGCAATAACTAAAGCTAATAAAATACCTGCAGCATTTGTCACCAAAGACACGCAAATTGAAATTGGTGGCAAAGAAGCCTTAGTTGCATTTTTTAATGAAAACCGAAAAGAAGATGGTTATCTTTATACGGATATTCCTTATACTAATGTAATTGATACAAGCTTTGTTTATTCCTTTAGCTCTATTGATAGCTACTCAGCGATTGCAAATAATGTAGGTACAGTTACATTCCTTTCAGTTTTGCTCGCATTTATGTCGTGCTTTGGAATTGTTAATGCATTCAACTCAAACTTAAAAGAACGAAAAAAACAAATAGGTATGTTAAAAGCAGTTGGTGCCACAAGAAAACAATTGATAACTATTTTTGGTCGTGAGGCTTTTATTATTTGTCTTTTAACTGCACCTTTAAGTGTTGCTCTTTCTTATGGTGCGGTTAGGGCTTATGCTAATATAATGGGTGATAGTTTTATCTTCGAACCTGATTTTCTTGTTCTTATTGCAGGTGTTTTTCTGGGCATCATTTGTGTTATGCTTTCATCACTTATTCCTCTTTTCAATATTTCAAGGCTTTCTCCGTTGCAAGCCATCCGCAATATTGAAATGATGCGAAAAATAAAAAATAAAAAAATTAAAACTCAAACTTCTTTTAGTGTTGAAAGACATCTTGCAAAAAGAAAACTTCTTTTTTCTAAAGGTAAAAATATCGCTATAAGTGTAATAATTGCCTGTTGCGTTATAATTTCATGCCTGTCTTTGTCTTTTCTGAATTCGGTGTTGGAAAATGCGACTACTTATTATGACATAGATTATGAAATTAACGATTATGGGGGAGTAGGTTCAAGCAACTCATTTATAAACGATTTGAGTTATCAGAATACAGAATCACCTTTGACGGAAAATAAAAAACAAGAAGTTCTTGAAATACCTCAGGTTAAAGATATTTACGAAGAAAAACAAGCAAAGCTTAATATAGTCTTTAAAGGTGAAGTTCCTGAATATTTGCAAATCAATGAATATGCAAGTTTCACCACAACAAGCTCTCGCTTTTTAACTGCAGAATTTAGTGATGCATTGTCTGCAAGTGGACAAGGAAATAATAATTCTGATTATTCAAAGATGATGAACGATAATTTGAAAGCCTATATGCAAGCTGCTCCGAACCCTGACTATATTCATACAAAAAAAGTAGCGGGTTTTGAAAAAGAAGAACTTTTTAATGTTGAAGTTACAGCTCAAAATCCAGAGCTATTTGTTTTTGATGGAATTACAAAAGATGACATAATTGCCGGTGAAATAAATATTGATAAACTAAATTCAGGTGAAGAAATATTAATTTATGCACCTGAAAAAATCGGTTTTTCCTACGAAGCAATTCCTGGTGGCGGAATAACCTACGGACTTTATAATTTAGCACCTGAAGCCGATGTTGACAGTACCGCTGATATGGTTTTAAGAGATAATATAAAAGCTGAGGCGGACAGTCCTTTTAAAGTCGGTGACACATTAACTTTAACCCTTCTTTGTGATGATGGTAAGGGTAATATCACAAGAGAAGATAAAAAAGTGAAAATTGGTGCCATTTTAGGCAAAAACAGTTCATCCGGAGTTTTTCGTATTTTTACTACACTTGAAGGGCTTGATACATTTAAAACAAATTTCAATTATTCCGTTTTTGATGTTGAGTTGAAAGAAGATTGCTCTGCAGAACTTGATGAAATTATGCAAGCTGAGCTATCATCAATATTTCCCGGTAAAGACATTACCTCTGTTTTTGAATTTTTTGAATCAGAAAAGCAGCAAAGAAAAATGATGATTATTTCTATTGCCTCACTTGTTTTTGTATTCCTTTGTGTTTCAATCTCACTTATAAATAACTCAATCAGCGCACAAATCCGTGACGGTAAAAGAACTTTAGGAACTCTTCGTGCAGTTGGTGCTTCTGAAAAAGAACTTGTTTCATCTTATATTATCCAAATTGCAAATATTATGTTGTTAGGATTTGGTGCTGGAAGCATAATCTACATATGCTCATGTAGGTTTATAGGTCTGATAGCTTTTGGTGGTTATGTCCCTATAGCCATCTGGCCGGTACTATTGATATTTATCATATTAAGCACAGCTTGTTATATTAATCTTAAGCTAAAAATTAAAACGATTACCAATAACAGTATTGTTGAGAATATAAGAGAATTATAAATCAGCATATAACAGTTAACGGATATTAGATGATTAACTGCTAATTAATAGGTGACTCTATGAAAAACAAAAAATTAACCTTTAATTCCCTTGCTTTCGGTAATCTGAAGCATAGGAAAAAGCAATATACCTTGCTTATTATCGGCATCATTCTTTCAATGGTGTTTTCTTCAGGCTTTGTGTTTTTCGTTTCAAGTGCGGTTACTTCTGCAATCGAAACACATAATTACAAATACGGAAAGCAATCGGAAATTGTAACTAATGTTGTTACTAACGATTCTCTGGAAGCCGTATTAAATGAAACTTATGAAGACCACGGCTATATGCACATATTGGGTGCAATTACCACAGTTGACAGTGAAATTGATTTGGGTACTGCTGTTGGTTGGCTTGATGAAGGTGGTAAAGAGCTTTATTATCAAAGCCTTGCAGAAGGCAAAATGCCACAAAAGAAAAATGAAATTGCCATAGAAAAAAGCGCACTTATAAGACTTGGCGGAATATATAAAATCGGAGATAAAATAACCTTTGATTTATATGTTCAGAATGGTGCGGAAAAGGCTGAAAAGCCAATAAAAAAAGAATATGTGCTTGCTGGTATTCTTAATGATAAAAGATCGAATATTTCCAATCAAGGTGGAGTTCAGGCATTTGAGCTTCCTGCAGCCTTTGTTGCAGATAATTCAAAAGTTGAATTAGGTGGCAAGGAAAGCTTACATTGTCTTATTTTGTCTAAAAATGAAGAAGGTAGCCTTGGTACATATATCACTGAATTAAGAAAAACAATGGATTCCGGTAATGGTGGCAGAACAGGGATTTACACAACAGGCGGATATGAGCTTAGCTACACAATTGCAGACATGTTCGGAGTTGACGCACCATTTTTATTGATGCTTGTTTTTGTTGCAGTATTGGCACTTGTTTCAAATATTGGTATCATAAATGCTTTTTCAACCAATTTAAAGGAAAGAAAAAAGCAAATAGGACTTTTAAGAAGCGTTGGCGCAACAAGAAGACAGATTATAAAAATCTATGGCAGAGAAAGCTTTATTATCTGCTTGCTCTGCGTTCCTTTAAGCCTTTTAATATCTGTTTTTGCAGTGAAAATGAGCGTTAGCATTATGGGAACAAACTTTGTTTTCAAGCCAAGCTGGTGGGTGCTTCCTCTGAGTGCTATGTTAAGTGTCTGCCTGGTGCTTCTTTCTTCTCTTATTCCTCTTTTCTCTGCATCAAGAATTTCTCCTATGCAGGCAATAAGGAATATTCAGATAAATCGCAAAATGAAGAAGAAAAAAATCAAAACTCAAAAGGATTTTACTCCTTCAAAGCTTCTTGCATCAAGAAATATCAGGCTTTATAAAAACAAACAGGTTTTAACAAGTATCATTCTTGCTGTAGCAATTTTTGGTTCGCTTTTTGGTTATTCAATTATTGGTGGAGTTAAAAAGAATAACCGATTTATTGATTATGATTATGGCATTAATGCAGAGTATTATGAGTATCAATATAGGCGTTTGGCATATTATGAAAATCAGGTTAAAGGCTTTTCGGATAATGATGTTTATGAAGTTCTTTCTAATTCAAATGTTGAAAGAGTCGTTACTGGTAAAGCTACAGAAGGGTTTATTATAGTTGATGAATTAACAGATTATCTGCGCCTTTGTGGTTATAAAAATGGTGTTCACCAACAGAATTTTTCAAAAAAAGGGACAATTACACCTGAAAATTATAAGGAATTTACTGAGGTTAATTTAGAAAATAAGGCAGTTAAGGAAAAAGCAAATATCAAAGGAGAGGTTTTTCCTTTAGATTTTTTTGGTGTTGAGGAAGAATATATCGAATCCTTAAAAGATGGGGTTACATTAGGAAGGATTGATAAAGAAAAGCTAGATTCGGGTGAAGAAGTTATTCTCCTTGTCCCGGAGTATGTTGAGCTTTCGGTTTGGGCTTATGATGAGTATGAACCTGCTCAAAAAATGAGAGCAAGTATTATCCCTACAGAAAAAGTTGCAGATAACCAGGTTATTATTGATTCTGCAAAGCTTGGTAACGAGTTTAAGGTAGGACAAAGCATCAAGTTAGGCTGGATTGGTACAAAAGATAATGAACCTATTGAATATGAGCGTAAAGGTGGAGAAGGAATAGTTAACAAAGGCGAGTTTAAGCACACAAAGGTTGAAAAGAATGTTAAAATCGGTGCAATAATTTATTTACCTGCTGATGTTTTTAAGCTCTTTCACGATTATAATTTCTTTAATGTAAGCAGTGACCCTTGTATTATTACAAGTATTGATGGCATAGATACCTTCACAAAAAATTTGCCCCATCTTTCAATGAATGTATATCTCAATGAGAAATGCAATGATGAAATTGAAAAGGAAATGATGACTCTTTTTGACAGGCTGACTGCAGGACGTGGTATGCAGGATATATATTCTACTTACAGTTATGAGAAATCTCGTGAAGCAACAGCTAAAACATTATTGCTTATTATAACTGCTGTTGTGGCACTTCTTTACACTCTGAGCGGCAGTCTTATTAACAATGCTCTTACTGCACGAATAAGAGAAAGTAAAAAGGAAATCGGTACTTTAAGAGCGGTTGGTGCATCTGTTAAGGATATTTCAAGCTCATATATAAGGCAGTTGCTGTCGGTTCTCGGTTTCGGAACAATTTTAGGTTTTGTGGCGTTCGCACTTTTCTATGGTATATATTGCTTGATATTCATAAGTATGGGCGACACTACCGATGACTTTATTCTGACATTCCGGGAAACAATTGTTGCTGTTATAGCACTCTTTGGTTGCTGTATTGCGAATGTTCATTTCAAGGTTAAAAAAGAAATGAAAAACAGCATCGTTGAGAACATAAGAGAATTATAAATCAGCAAATAGCAGGTAGCGGATAGCTGACAGCTGACAGCTAATTGCTAACCGCTATCCGCTAATTAGTAGGTGAAACTATGAAAAACAAAAAATTAACCTTTAACTCCCTTGCTTTGGGAAACCTGAAGCACAGGAAAAAAAGATATACCTTAATGGTTTTAGGTATCGTTCTTTCAATGGTATTTTCTTCAAGTATTATTTACTTTGCTTACAGTATTTACAACACATCTCAGGAGCAACGTAAAGCAGAGTTAGGTTTATATGACAAGTTCTACGGTGTTTTCAATGAAAAAATGTATGAAGCCGGAAAAAGCAGAGGTGCTTTTGAAGAAACAGGCTTCGGTGAAACATTGGGTTTGATTTTTACTGATAAAGAAGAAAAAATCAACGGAACACCAATTGCCAAGCTTGATGAAACTGCCAAAAAACTTGTGAATCCGGTTTTGATAGAGGGTAGTTATCCTGAAAAACAAGGCGAAATTGCTATTGAACAAACAACCCTTTTGCAGTTAGGCATTACTGCAAAACCCGGTGATAAAATCAAATTAAAAATGCAGGTTCAGAATGGCGAAGAATTATTATCTGAAATCAAAGAGAAAACCTATGTTTTATCAGGCATTTTGAAAGATAAAAGAGCTAATATTCTTTACAGTGTTGATGATAAGGATGTTCTGCCGTCAGCCTTTGTCAGCGAATATGAAAAGGTTGATTTAGGCGGAAAAGCAAATAAGATTGTTTATTATAAGCTTACTGATGACGGTTGGAAAATAATCTATGATGTTATGGCGGAATATGATGGCTTCACTAAAGAAATTGTTGTTTATAGTGATGTGGGAGAATTTATGTCTGACCAATTCTCATCATTGATGTTCATTGGGACTATTGTTGTAATTTTGCTTCTTGCATCTTCTGTTGGTATTGTTAATGCTTTTACGAGCAATTTAAAGGAACGAAAAAAGCAAATCGGTATGTACCGTGCGGTTGGTTCAACCAAAAGGCAGATTAGAAAGCTTTTCGGCAGAGAAGCAATTTTGTTAAGCGTGATTTGCACACCAATTAGTCTTTTGATTTCTTATGGTGCGGTAAAAATTATTGTAAACAATCTTTTTGAAAATGCTTATTTTAAACCGAATTTGTGGGTGCTTTTAGCTTGCGGTGCATTCAGCATTATCTGCGTTATGGCAGCATCCTTTATTCCTTTGGTTTCTGCTTCCAAAATTTCACCTATGCAGGCAATCAGGAATATTGAAGCCACAAGAAAATTGAAGAATAAAAAAATAAAGAGTCAGAAGGATTTTAATGTTTCTAAGCTTATTGCAAAAAGAAATCTTGTTATTTCAAAGGGTAAGTTAGTTGTTGTAAGTCTTTTCCTTGTTATCACAATTATCTTTTCTTCTTATGCACTTTCATATCTTTCCTTTGCTAAGGATGATTTATATGAACAGGAATATGACTATAGCTTACACTTGAGCAGAGATTCGGGTTATTATGCAATTAATTATCCTAAAGGCAATAACGGATTTACTGAAAATCATAAGCAGACGGTTTTAATGAACGAAAATATAAGGTCTGCATACGGATATAAAACTGCAAATGTTAACATACTTGTTGATAAAATGACGGAATATCAGCAAATTGCAGATGCAGATTATTTCCCGCCTGATATGGAATTGCTTTCTCTAGATGAGTCGAATTATCAAGAGGTTTTCAAGCACGGGATGAGTCAGGAAAAGCTTGATATTGCTAATGTTGCAGGCTACGAAGGAAACTTTATTGCAAGTGAAATTATTGCTTTGGATGAAGAATTAATAAACAAGATTGATAATTTGCGCGACGGTGAAATAGATATAGCAAAGCTTAACAGCGGTGAACAGGTGCTTCTTCTTGCACCTGAAAAGGTATATTTAACTCTCCGTTCAGATGAACACGGAAATTGGCTCAACGTATATGAACAGTTAAGCCATATTGAACAGGCTAAAGAGCGGCAAGGGGAAAACTCTATTAAAATACTTGCAGAAAAAGAATGTGATTTCAAAGTTGGAGAAAAGCTGGATTTGAGTGTTCTTTACAGTGAAAAGTCCAATGAAGATTATGATATAACAGGCGAAACAGTTGTAAATAAAGAAGATTTGGAAATTAACAATAAAAAGGTTGAAATCGGTGCTGTTGCCGCTTCTTCTATTCCTAATGACACATTGATGTTGATTTATGCAGGTGGTGTGCCATTTAAAATAGTAACAACGGTTGAAGGAATGGAGCATTTCTTCCCGAGAGCGAAATATAAAAATATAATGTTCGAACTAAAGGATGAATGTAATGATGAAATAGATGCAGAGATAACAGATTTGCTCAAAAGCATTGTTAATTGCGTTGATGAATCTGATTATATGTCTAATTATGAGTATAACCAGGAGCAAAAAGAAACTATTAAAGGTTTGACATTCCTTGTTTATGCTATTGTAATTCTTCTTTTTACAATCTGCGGAAGTATTATCAACAACACAATTGCAGCTAACATCAAAGAAGATAAAAAGAAAATAGGTACACTTCGTGCAGTTGGTGCAAACGAAAGAGAAATTTCAAAATCCTATATTTTCCAGCTTCTTTCAATGTTCAAATGGGGCTTCGGAATCGGTTTTGGTGGTTTTGCTTTATCATACTTGATAATAGTGCTGACAAATAAATACACAAGTCTTGCAGAGGTTCTTGTATTTAATCCTTGGATTACACTTTTATTAGGTCTTATTCTTTTTGCAATCTGCTCATTGAGCGTGTATACAAAAATAGGAAAAGAAACAAGGAACAGTATTGTTGAGAATATAAGAGAACTGTAAATTAAATTGCAAATTGCAAGTGGCAAGTGGCAAATTTCGGGGCACTTTGTGCCGATTGTAAATGTAAAACGGTAGGTGGAAATATGAAGAGGATTATTATAATTATACTGTGCTTTGCGGTTTTTGTAACTCCTTGCTTTGCGGCAGAGGGGGAAGAAAGCCTTGAAGCAACGCAAATAACAGAGCCGGTTACAGATGTTGTTGCGGAAAGTACAACAGAGCCAGTGACAGAAATAACAGAGCCTGTACAGGAAACTCAAGTAACAGAGCAACCCTCTGTAGAAAAAGAAGAGATTAAGATACCCGAGAAGCAAGAAGCTGAAAGCATAGACAACTCTCAACCTCGACTTATGGTTGTGTCTTATGAAATAGAGGACGGATTTATAAGTCCCGAAGAAACTAAAAAACTGACTGTAACCCTTAAAAATATGCATCCGACAAAAGCGGTAAGTAATATTAAATTAAGCATTACCGAGGATACAGATGAAATAAGACCCACCGAAATGGGAACGAAATACGTTTCTTCAATAAGTGCAGGTGGATATTACAGCTGGGTTATTGAACTTAAAGCGGTTCACACTGCTACGGTTGGTGAGCATAAGCTGAACTTTTCTTGCGATTATGAGGACTCCAATGGTTCGGGTTATAGTGCAAATGACTTAATAAGGCTTGAAGTCCGTCAACCCGCAGAGCTTTCCTTTGACGGCGTGAAGCTTCCCGTAAAGGTAGTTCAGGAGGAAACGGTTACTCTTAATATCAATCTTATGAATACGGGCAAAACTCCGCTTTATAACTGTAAGGTTGATTTTGATATCGAAGGACTTGATGCAGGCGGTAGTAGCTTTGTAGGAGTTATTGAAGCACAACAGAATTCAACTGCAAATGCAAATTTACTTGTTTCATCAGATAAAACAGGCGAGGTTAAGGGTACGGTAACGATTACCTATGAAGATACATTTGGTAACGGATATACTCTTACCCACGACGTAAAAACCGTTATCGAGAAAAAGGTAATTAAGGCACAAAAGGAAGAAAAAGAAGAAAAGAAAAATCCGTTGTGGTGGCTTTTTCTTTCGGGAGGCTTGCTTGTTGGCGGTGGTTTGGGATTCGGAATCCCCTTTGCAATTAACTCTAAAAAGCAAAGAGAAGAAGATGAAAAAAGGCTTTAATCAGTTTTCTGAATGCCGAAAATTAGATTAAAAACAAATAAAATCTCAAAACATTTCTCTTTGAGAATGTTTTGGGATTTGTTTTTGCAATTATTGGTTGAAAATGGCGGTTGTGATATATATAATAATATCAAAAGGAGAGGGTAGTGTGTTAAAAAACAAGGTAGGAATAAAGTGTTTGAAAGCTATTGCTTTGGTTATAGTATTGGCTTTGGTTGCCTGTTCTTTTTTCGGTTGCGGGAAGGAAGAAGTAAAGCCCGAAAACAGAGATTTTAAGGTTACTGCTTATATACGCGGTGACTATATTAAATCAGAGGATGATTTATGCTCCGAGGATTTTGATATTATTACAGACGTTATTGTTTTCGAATGTGCTTCATTTGACAGTAACGGTGAAGTAATATACGAAAAAGACAAGCTTGAATCGGTTCTCGGAATTATTCGTAACGTAGTAGGTGACAGGGATATAAATATCACACTCAATCTTTTAGGTCCGTCAGCACAGGGTGAATTTGAAAGCTGGGAAAAACAGATGAAAGCTCAGAGTGATGAGCATAACAAGGCTTTTAAAAGCGGTGTTTTAGAGGATAATATTATTTCTGTGCTTGATGAATTCGACTTCCAAGGTGTTCATTTTGATTATGAATATCCGCTTTCCAATAAAGCCTGGCGTTGTTATAACAAGTTTCTTGTGTCGTTAGACGAAAAGCTCGGTGATTATACATTGGGGGTATCCGGTGTGGAATGGAATATGAATTATTCAAGCGAATCTGCGAAAGCAATCGATTCATTAGAGCTTATGATGTACGATTACGTAGATGAAAACGGTAAACACGCAACCTTTGAGGATATAACAAAAAGATTGGAAGAAACTGATTTTGGTAAGGTAGCTTTATGGAAGGTAAACGTAGGCTTGCCGTTTTACTCAAGACCTACTGATTTAGACGCTTTTTGGTATAGTTACAACAGTTGCTTTGAGAATATTGATAAAGATGGTTGGTATCATTGCCCCGAAATTGATAAAGACTTCTGGTTTAATACGCCGAAGGTAATCGCACAGAAAACCGAGTATGCAATTGAGAACGGTTACGGTGGTGTTATGGTATGGCATTATAACTGCGATTTGCCATCTACCGAAGAAGGCTCTCTTTTCAGGGCGATAGGGGATACAGTTGTTAAGAAATAATAATTTTTTAAAGCAAATTGTTTATAAAAGTTTTTCAATGTAATTTGGATTTTTAGTATTGACTTTACTGTGGTAAAGTGGTAGAATGACCACATTAAATGCGTTTGAGCAGAAAGTAGTAGGCTGGAAAGAATCTGGAGAGAGTTGCCGGTTGGTGCGAGGCAAAGAGGGCGTCCTTTTCGAATTCATTCTGTTAGCAGTGCACCGAAAAGATTTTTCTAAGTAGGCTGCAACGGGTGTTCCCGTTATAGAACAGGAGTGTTTATTGCACTTTTAAAGGCCGTAATCGTGAGATAACGGTAAATTGAGGTGGTACCACGGGTTTTCTCGTCCTCTGTATTCTTTGAGAATGCGGAGGGCGTTTTTGTTTTTCGTATTCCAAAATTTAAAAAGGTGATAAAAATGGCACAAAAATACTACCAAAAAGAAATTGAAACCATGCCCGTTGAGGAAATGAAAAAGCTTCAATCGGAAAAATTGGTAAAGCAAGTGAAGCACGTTTACGATAACGTTGAGTATTATCGTAATCTTATGGATGAAAAGGGAGTAAAGCCCGAGGATATTAAGGGTATTGACGACCTTTATAAGCTTCCCTTCTTAAGCAAGGCTGACCTTCGCGATGCTTATCCTTACGGTCTTCTTGCAAAGCCCTTAAGCGAATGTGTTCGTATTCAGTCAACATCGGGTACAACAGGTCGCCGCGTAGTTGCTTTCTACACTCAGCACGACGTTGATTTGTGGGAGGATTGCTGTGCAAGAGCTATTGTTGCCGCAGGCGGTACTAAAGAAGACGTATGTCAGGTAGCATACGGTTACGGTCTTTTTACAGGTGGTCCCGGTCTTAACGGTGGCTCTCACAAGGTTGGTTGTCTTACTCTCCCTATGTCATCAGGTAATACTGAAAGACAGATTCAGTTTATGACAGACCTTAAAGCTACAATTCTTTGCTGTACACCCTCGTACGCTGCGTACATAGGCGAAAGCCTTAAGGAACAGGGCTACAAGCCCGAGGATATTCCTCTTAAAGCAGGTATTTTCGGTGCAGAGCCCTGGACAGAGGAAATGCGACAGAGCATTCAGAACACTCTTGGTATTAAGGCTTATGATATTTACGGTCTTACAGAAACTTCAGGACCCGGTGTATCCTTCGAATGTAGCGAGCAGACCGGTATGCACGTTAACGAGGACCACTTTATTGCAGAAATTATTGACCCTGATACAGGTGAGGTGCTTCCCGAGGGCTCAAAGGGTGAGCTCGTTTTCACTTCTCTTGATAAAGAGGCTTTCCCGCTTCTTCGTTACCGTACACGTGATATATGCGTTCTTTCAAGAAAAAAATGCTCTTGCGGACGTACTCTTATAAAAATGGCTAAGCCTATGGGCAGAACTGACGATATGCTTATTATCCGCGGTGTTAACGTGTTCCCCAGCCAGATTGAAACAGTTCTTCTTAAAGAGGGTTACGAGCCTAACTATCAGATTGTTGTCGACCGTGTTAATAATAACGATACTTTTGAGGTTAACGTTGAAATGACAGCAGACCAATTTACAGATAAAGTCGGCGATATTCTTTCAATGGAAAAATCCCTTGCAGAAGCAATGAAAACTATGCTCGGTATCAATCCTAAGGTTCACCTTGTTGCTCCTAAGAGTATTGCAAGAAGTGAAGGTAAGGCAGTAAGAGTTATAGATAAACGTAAATTAATATAAGAGGGGAGTTTTTATAATGGCAATTAAACAGTTAACGATATTTGTTGAAAATAAGCAGGGTGCTCTCGTTTCTATTACAGATACTCTTGCTGATAATAACGTTAATATCAGAGCACTTTCAATAGCAGAAACAGAAGATTTCGGTATTCTCCGTCTTATTGTTAATAACGAAGAGCTTGCAGAAAAAACACTGAAAGACGCAGGGTATCTTATAAAAATTACAGACGTTGTAGGTGTTAAAATCGGTGATGCTCCCGGTAAGCTCTCTCAGGCTCTCAGCGTGCTTGATAAAGCAAATATCAATACAGAATATCTTTATGCATTTATGGCACGAACAGAAAAACACGCTTACGTTGTTCTCAGAGTTGAGGATATTGCTACTGCGGAAAATGCACTTGAGGATGCAGGCTTCCATCTTATTACAGAAGCAGATATCTGCAAACTTTAATTAAAATTTAAAACAGACTTTTGCTCCGTTAGATTATGGGGCAGAGGTCTGTTTTTATATGGAGAGTATTTATGATTAACCAGAAATTATGCCTTTCTTTAGGTAACTTCGGAATAAGTGACAAGGAGCAAATAAAGCTTTTTAAAAAGACGGGCTTTGAGGCTTTTACGGGCTGTTGGCACGTGGGTCAGGAAGAGGGTATTTTAAATGCTGCAAAAATCGGTAAAGAAGAGGGGATTACCTTTGAAGCGGTACACGCCCCCTGGGATTTTACCGATGATATGTGGAATGAAAATGAAAAAGAATTAGCCGAAAAGGGAGTAAATAATCTTATTAAGTATCTTGAACTTACCGCAAAAGCAGACGTTGATTTAATGGTTTCTCACGTTTACGTTGGCTTTGACGAGGTAGGGGAGCCTACTGAATTCGGTCTTCAGAATTACGGTAGGGTAATTGACCGTGCAAAAGAATTGGGTATAAGAATTGCTTTCGAAAATACCGAAGGTGAAAACTGCCTTGACGGACTTCTTACTCATTTTAAAAATGAAAAGCATATTGGCTTTTGTTGGGATTCGGGTCACGAAATGTGCTATAACTTTTCAAAGGATTTATTAGCCCTTTACGGCGACAGACTTTTTATAACTCACTTAAACGATAATTTAGGAGTTAAAGATTTTAACGGTAAAATATTCTGGCACGACGACTTGCATCTTTTACCCTTTGACGGTATTGGCGACTGGGAGTATAATGCTAAAAGAATTGCAAAAACAGGCTTTTTGGGTACACTTACGTTTGAGCTTAATAAGACTTCAAAACCTAACAGGCACGAAAACGATAAGTATATGAAAATGCCTGTTGAGGAGTACGTTGCAGAATGCTACGTAAGGGCTTGCAGATTTGCAAAAATGGTTGAAAAATATAAATAATACCTTTCAAGAGTTTAAATTTGTGTTTTTACGGGTTGAAAACATAGAGTCAAACTCTTTTTATTTAACATTTGTTTAAAAATATTATATTTTTATTGACCTTTGAATAAATTTTTTATAAAATAGAAAAAAGAAATATATTTTATTTCAAGAGGAGAGAAAAATATGGATTTAAGCAAAATTATTGAAGCAAAAAGCAATGCGGCTCAATATATGATTGATGAAATCACGTATATCTGTAATACTTTCGAAAAGAGAGATCCCGGCTCAAAGGGTGAGCATCAGGCTTGCGAATATGCAGTAGAAAAAATGAAGGAGTTAGGCTGCGACAGAGCATTTGTTGATGAATTTAAAGAAAACCCCGGCTCATTCTTCGGTTGGATTTACTTCACAATCACTTGTTGCTTTTTAGCATTCGCTTCATATTTCTTTATGCCCGTTTTATCAATTGCATTTATCGTAATCGGTCTTGCAATTTGTTTTATACAGTTTGGTCTTTATAAGAAATTAGTTGACAAATTCTTTAAAGAGAAAACGGGCCACAGTGCAACGGGCTTCAAGAAGCCGAAAGGCGAAATTAAAAGAAGAATTATATTCGTAGGTCACGTTGACGCTGTTTGGGAATGGCCTTTTAAAGAAAAATTTACATATCTCGGCTTTGATCTTCATTTAATGGCTTGCTTCCTTGGTGCTTTCTATTTACTTGCTATTGCTATTTTAAAATTGGCAGGTGTTCTTGAGGGCGATTTAGCATTTAAGCTTGGTCTTGTTACCATCGCTTTTGTTCCCTTCTGGTTTGGTCTTTACTTTATGTGGAATAAAAAGAGAATCGTTGACGGCGCTAACGATAACCTTTCGGGCTGTTATATCGGTATGGGTATTCTCAAGACGCTTCAGGAGCAAAACATTGAGCTTGAAAACACAGAAATCGGTGTTATTTTCTCAGGTAGTGAAGAAGCAGGTCTTCGCGGTGCTATGGCTTGGTGCGAGGCTCATAAGGACGAAATGAACGACGTTCCTACATTCGTTTATTCATATGATACTATCACACAGCCCGAGGAGCTTATGGTTAACTACCGTGACCTTAACGGTACGGTTAAGGTTGATAAAGATGTTTCCGATTTGTTTATGGAAGCTTGCGAGGAATTAAATATTCCCTGCAAAAAAGGTATGGTTCCGCCTCTCGGTGGCGCAACTGACTCGGCAGCATTCGCTCAGGCAGGTATGAGAGCAACAGGTATTACAGCACTTAGCCACGCTCTTCCCGACTTCTATCATACAAGACGTGATACACCCGATGCACTTAACAAGGAATGCCTTGAGTTGTGTTATGCGGCAAGTGTTAAGGTGCTTGAAATGTTTGATAACGGTGCTAAACAGTAAATATTGACAATTACGTCTTAAAATAGTAAAATGAATCCATTAAATTTTTAGGAGGCAGTTATGGCAGAATTCTTTTTGAATGATTTCATAGTGAACTTTGACGTTGCTGTATATCAGTTCGTTGATAGCATTATGAACCCCGTTTTAGACACTATTTTCACGTTAATAACTCATCTTGGCGATACACCCGGTATTATCTGGTGGGTTTTAGCAGTTATTCTTTTCATCCCTAAAAAGACAAGAAAGCTTGGCGTTCTTTTAATTGCAGGCTTAGCAATTGCTTCAGCAGTTAACAACCTTGCTCTTAAAAATATTATTGAACGTCCAAGACCTTACAACATTGACCCTTCAGTATGGACAAATGCAGGCTATGAATACATCTGGCCCGGTCTTATTGACAAGAGCAGCAGCTGGTCATTCCCCTCAGGTCATACCTCATCATCAATAGGTGCAGGCTTCGCTCTTCTTCTCGGTTGCTGTAAGGATAAAAAGCTTGCTCTCGGTATTCCTGCATTTATCCTTTCATTACTTATCGGTTTCTCAAGAATCTACGTTCACGTTCATTACCCCTCAGACGTTGTTGCAGGTGCAGTAGTTGGTTTACTTGGCGGTCTTGTTGCATACGTTATTTATGCAAAGCTTCTCGTACCAAAGGTTTTTCCCGCAATTAACAAAGTGGTTAAAAAAGAGATTTTATAATTAAAATAAACTGCAAAGTCTGACGGCTTTGCAGTTCGTTTTTTAATTGGAAATGGCAAGTGGCAAATGGCAAATTAATGGTCTGCGACAGCATTAATAATTGCAACGCAGTTCTGAAATTTGCAACTTGCCACTTTCAATTTGCAATTTTAAAAAGCCTGAAGAGTTTATCTTCAGGCTTTTTCTTCGTGATATTCTTTTTCAGTATTAACGTTCCAGATTGATGACTTGTCTTTGTAATTGTTTTTGATACAGTTAACTGCTTCAATAGCGGTCATCATTGAATGGTCCATATTGTTATAGCGATGCATACCGTTTCTGCCTATACAATAAAGATTTTCAATTGAATCAAGATGCTTTCTTACAAGGGGGAAATCCTTATATGAGCCGAAGTAGGCGGGGTAAGCTTTTTTTACCTTAAGACGAACGCTGTCTAATACGTCTTCGCCATTTATAATACCGATTTTTTCAAGCTCATTTATTGCGAATTCAGTAAATTCCTTGTCGCTCATATTCCAGAACTCATCACCCTCATTGCAGAAGTATTCAAGACCAATCCAAACGGTGTTTTCAGGGTCTTTTACCATATAAGGTGACCAGTTGTTAAAAATCTGAAGTCTTCCGATTTTAACGTCTCTTTCCTGAATGTAAATCCAGCAGTCAGGTACGATATTACCTAAGGTTTTATGCTTCGTTTTATTTTCAAGGTTAAGCTTTTTAACGAGAAGACCGACCGTAAGAAAATCGCGGTAGGGAAGTGCATCAGCCACAGCTTTTACACTTTCGGGAACAGAATCACCCAAACCGTTTACAAGGTCTTTTACGGGCATTGTTGAGATGATGTAATCTGCTTTAAATTGTTTTTTGCCCTCAGGCGTTTCAACAAAAACGGATGAGATTTTACCTGCCTCAACAGTGAAATCGGTTACACGGTGTTTTTTTAGAATCTTACCGCCTTTTTTCTCAACTTCATTCGCTAAAGCTTCCCAAAGCTGACCCGGTCCTTTTTTTGGATAATAGAACTGCTCAATTAAAGAAGTTTCAACGTTTTCGTCTTTCTTAAAGGGTTTTGTTATAATATTGAGTAAAGCCTTTGTTAAAGAAAGCCCCTTAACTCTTTGAGCACCCCAATCCGCAGAAATCTTGGAGGGGTTTATACCCCATAATTTTTCTGTGTAATCCTCAAAAAACATTTCGTAAAGAGGCTTACCGAAACGGTTAATATAAAAGTTTTCAAGTGACGTTTCTTCTTTTTTAGAGATGCAAGAATAAATATAACCGAAGCCTGCCTTTAAGGTGCGGGAAAGTCCCATATTTATAAAGGTTTCGGGCTTTAAAGAGATAGGATAATCGAAGAATTTTCTTAAGTAATAAATTCTTGAAACTCTGTTTCTTAAAAGTAAAACCTTATCCTCTTTTTCGGGGTCGGGACCGTCAGGGGAAAGTGGCTTTTCAGTTTCGGTTTTTATATCATCAAAGGAGGGAGCGCCCTGCAAGGGCAAAAGCTCTTGCCAAATGCTGTTTACCTCGTCTATTTTAGAGAAAAAACGGTGACCGCCTATATCAATCCTATTGCCGTTGTGTTGTGCGGTGCGTGAAATACCGCCGATAAAATCGTTTTCTTCAAATATAACGGGTAAAATATCAGTTTCTTTTAACAACTGATAAGCGGCGGTAAGACCTGCAGGACCTGCGCCGATAATTATAGCGGTTTTCATTGAGTCATCTCCTTTCGTTTTTTTAGTTTACGTGCTGAATTTAAAGTAATTCTCTATAGAACAATCCGTTAGTTTTTTTGCCTTCAATTGTCTTGTTCTGTAAGTAAGAGTTGAAAATGCTTTCACATTCTTTTTTCGTTTCCTTTGTGAAATAAAGCGTCACGAAAGAAAGGTGGGGAAGATTTTTATCGCCGATATAAAGTGGGACGCTGTTATAAAGCACAGAGTATATCTTATTATGGCAAATTACGGGAAATGTTATACCTTTTCGGTCGGTTAATTCTGTTTTACCGTTGCATTTTTCGCAACCGTTTTCGTTTTTTTGCGGACAAGCTCTCATAAGCATTAAGGGTAAATGACCGTAAATATAAGCGCCGCTTTTTATTGGGGCGGTTATATTTTTTATAGCCTTTTCGGTAAGCTCGAAGGAAAGAGTAACATCATCAATACCAAAATTTTTATATTGCTCCAGAGCTATAGAATTCGTTATATTTAAACCGTGGTTACCGCAAATATGAAAACCAGCTTTTTTTAAAAGAGCAATACCGCCGATATTGCCTGTTGAGCCTCTTACGATACCTGTTTTTTTGATTTCCTTAAGCTGAGAAAGAAGCTTTTCTTCGCTTTCGGGATAGATAAGTGCGGGAAGCTCTGCACAGATTTTTACGGGTAAAAGCTCTATTTCTTCTTTATGCTTTATAATATCATCAATTTTCAAAATAAGCATATCAGCTTTATTAAAAATTTCTGAATATTGAGAAAAGCTTTCAAGACGAACTCTCAATTCTCTTTTTCCGTTGAGCGGTGACTCGTACGTGATTTCAGACGGTAGCTGTGGGGCTACGTCGTTCACGGTATAATTTACCATGCAAATCTTTTTTTCTAAAAGCTCTGCACCGTTTCGTCTTAAAGCATTTATTGCAGAAGCAGGTAGGGTGAGGGAGTCTTCGTTTTCAAAGGTGAGTGAATCGAGATAAAGAGAAGTGTCACCTAATTTGCTTAAATTTCTAAATGCAATTTCGTAAGATAAAGGTGCAGTCCTCGGCTCTTGTGGAATTTCACCGTTTACAGTAACTGAATGGCTACCGCAATTTATCGTAAGAGTTGACGGCAAATCACGTTTTAAAGCGAGATGCATATCCACTTTATTGGGGCGGATATCGTCTTTATAAAGCGTTTCAAGGTCTTTGAGAATAGGTTGAGCAGAGGTCACGTCTTCTTTGTTTCTAAAGCCGAACATAGAAACGTTTCTTTCACCTTTAAGGTAACCGTCGGTAAAGCCACTCCTTGAAAAAACTGAACGAAGAGTGTTTTTATCGTAAAATTCACCGTTCATTGCTTTTCTTAGGCTTGTAACGGCTGCTGCTACGTATTCGGGTCGTTTCATTCTACCTTCAATTTTAAAGGATTCAACGCCGATTTTTTGAAGCTCGTTTATGCTGTCGAGATATGACATATCTTTAAGAGATAAAGCATATTCTCTGCCGTGAGTATTTTGCCAATTAAGCCTACAGCCTTGAGCACAAAGCCCTCTGTTACCGCTTCTTTCGCCTAACATAGCGGAAAGATAGCAGTTACCCGACGCACTCATACAGTGAGCACCGTGAACGAAAACCTCAAGCTCTGCACTGACTTTTTCACGAATTATTTTTATTTCGGCATGAGATAATTCTCTTGCAAGAACGATTCTTGAAAAGCCTAGTTTCTCTAAAAACTCGGCACCGCTAACGTTGTGTACTGCCATTTGTGTTGAGGCGTGTATGGGCATTTCGGGGCAGATATCCTTAACTGCTTTTAATACTGCAAAATCTTGGATTATAACTGCATCCGCACCGCTTTTTGCAATGGTTTTTACGCAGTCATAAAGGTCTGCTATTTCCTTGTCAAAGATGATGGTGTTAAGAGTTACGTATACCTTTACGCCCCTTAAATGACAGTAGTCAATTGCTTGTTTAAGCGTTTCGTTGTCAAAATTTTCTGCGTTTCTTCGGGCGTTAAAATCACCCGCACCGAGATATACCGCATTGGCACCGCATCTTACGGCGGCGTATAGCTGTTCTTTTGCTCCCACGGGAGCAAGAATTTCAAAATTTTTCATAATTTCAAATATCTGTAACGATTTCTTTTTTCTCAGTTCTTACTCTTAAAATATCGCCTTTTTTAACGTCGGCGGTGCAATCAAGAGTGAGGAATTCCTGAGGGTGACAAGCACTTTCGCATTCTTCACCTTTTTCATTCACTATTTTTGTAGCAGTGAATTTCATACCGAAGGTTTCGGGGGAAAGGACTTCAATAGTGTCGCCTAATTTAAAAAAGTTACGTTGTTGTATTTTAAGCTTACCGTCCTTACAATCCTCAAGAGCAACGCCTGCAAAGGTGCAATCCCAATGATAAAGACCGTCGTTTTTGTGGCCGTGAACGAGATTTCCGAAATAAAAACCGCTGTTATAGGGACGGTGGCTTATTGCGTTAAGCTCATCGTCAAGAAGCTCTAACGGGGCAGATTTATCAATAGCACGTCTGTAAGCGTTTACAACGTGGGAAACGTAATATTCTGTTTTCATTCTGCCTTCGATTTTAAAGGAGTCAATACCTGCATCAGCTAATTTATCAAGAAAGCCGATAGCCTTCATATCGTGAGAAGAGAGAAGCGCAGAATGGTCGGGGTATTCCTCAAGCTTTAAATATTCGTTAGGTCTGTTTCTTTCTACGAGGTAGTATTCCCAACGGCAAGGCTGAGTACATTCGCCTCTGTTACCGCTTCTTCCGTTCATATATGATGAGATAAGGCATCTGCCCGAATATGCCATACACATAGCACCGTGAACAAATGCTTCAAGCTCTAAATCTTCGGGGATTTTTGAATGCATTTCAGCAATTTCATCTATTGTCATTTCACGGGCAATAACTATTCTTGAAGCACCCATTTCGTAATAGGCAAGAGCAGACGCATAGTTGCAACAGTTTGCCTGAGTGCTTATATGAACCTCTAAATTCGGCTCAGCCTGTTTTATTGTTCTGACCGCACCTAAATCTGACACGATAACTGCATCTACACCTAAAGAATGAAGGCTTCTTGCATAACTTTTCAGAGGCTCAATTTCGCTGTTTTTTGTGAAGCTGTTTACGGTAACGTAAAGCTTTTTGCCTTTAGAATGTAAAAGCTTTGCGGCGGTATCAATTTCTTCTTCGGTGAATGCGGATTTTTCTGCTCTCAACTGTAAAAGGGGACCGCCGATATACACTGCATCTGCACCGAAACGGTCAGCGGCTATAAGGCAGTTCATATCTCCCGCAGGAGCAAGAAGTTCAGGCTTTGACATATATTTTTTACCTCAAAATAATAATTTTATAAGCTGTAAATCGGGATGTGTTTTTCAATAAAAGATATATTTTTATATTGGAAAAATAAAGTTTTTAACCCGATATTCTACATTCTAACCATTGTACACTATTATTTACCAAAAAACAAGGTATAAAACATTATATATGTACTTGATTTTTAATACTGTACTTGGTATAATAAACTGATTAAATTTTTGATATTGGACAAGTGTTTTTTGTTCATAAGGAGATGTTTTTAGATGAAGTACGACGTTGCTGTCATCGGTGCAGGTGTTGTAGGCTCTCTTATTACCCGTGAGCTTTCAAAGTACAACATTAAAATTGCTCTTCTTGAAAGAGCTAACGACTGTGCAATGGGTGCAACTAAGGCTAACAGTGCTATTGTTCACGCAGGCTTTGATGCTGTTCCCGGTACACTTAAAGCAAAGCTCAACGTTCGCGGTGTGGAGCTTATGAAAAAAGTATGCTCTGAGCTTCACGTTCCGCTTAAAAATAACGAGGCTCTTGTTGTTGCTTTTTCTGATGATGAAATACCTCATCTTAAAGAGCTTCTTGAAAGAGGCGTAAAAAACGGTGTTCCCGAGCTTCGTATTGTAAACAGAGAAGAGTTAGTAAAGCTTGAACCGAATATCGGTGATACTGCAGTCGGTGCTCTCGTTGCTCCTACTTCATCAATAGTTTGCCCTTATGAGCTTACTATTGCAGGCGTTGAAAACGCTGTAACCAACGGTGCTGAGTTTTTAAGAAACTGCGAAGTTAAAAATATTAAAAAGGTTGACGGTGACTTTGTTCTCGATACAACTCTCGGTGATATAACCGCTACTTACGTAATCAATGCTGCAGGCGTTCATTCAGGTGAAATCGCAGCTCTTATAGGTGATGATTCTATAGAAATAGTTGTTCGTCACGGAGATTATTATCTTCTTGATAAATCTCAGGGCTCTCTCGTTTCAAGAACTATTTTCCAATGCCCCACAAAAATGGGTAAGGGTGTTCTTGTTTCACCTACTGTTGACGGCAACCTTATCGTAGGTCCTTCAGCTGAGGATATTGACGACGGCGACGACGTTTCAACAACTCCCGTAGGTCTTGATAAAATTTACGTTAACGCAATTAAGAGCGTGCCCGCAGTTTCTTTAAGAAATGCTATTACATCCTTTAGCGGTAACAGAGCTCATCCCACTTCAGACGATTTCATTATCGGCTCATCAAAGGCTGATAAAAACTTTATAAATGCAGCGGGTATTGAATCACCCGGTCTTTCTTCTGCACCTGCTATTGCAGAAATGATTGACGGTATTATAAACGAGCTTTCAGGCGGTTTCGAAAAGAAAGAAAATTTCGATCCCATTCGTCCCGAGCCTGTTCGCTTCCGTCATATGACAACAGAGGAAAGAGCGAAGCTTATTGAAAAGAATAAGGCGTACGGCAGAATCGTTTGCCGATGCGAAACTATTACAGAGGGCGAAATTCTTGATGCTATTCACGCTCCTGCAGGAGCTCGCGACGTTGACGGTGTTAAGAGAAGAACAAGAGCCGGCATGGGCAGATGTCAGGGTGGCTTCTGCGGTAGTAAGGTAGTTGAAATTCTTGCAAGAGAACTAAACGTACCTATGAATGAAATTACAAAATTCGGCGGCGAGTCGAAAATTATGTACCATAAGACTAAATAAGGAGGTAGGGCAGAATGTTGAATTATGATCTTGTTGTAGTCGGCGGCGGCCCTGCCGGTATGGCTGCAGCTCTCAAAGCAAAAGAAGAGGGCGTAGAAAAAATAGTTATCCTTGAGAGAGCTGAAACTCTCGGCGGTATTTTAGAGCAGTGTATTCACACGGGCTTCGGTCTTCATTATTTCGGTGAGGAGCTTTCAGGACCTGAATACGCAGGAAGATTTATTGAGCAGGTTGAGAAAACCGACATTGACGTTTTCACTGATACAATGGTGCTTAATATTTCTGGAGATAACGTTGTTACGGCTGTAAACAATAACGAAGGGCTTATGCAGTTTAAGGCAATTGCTGTAGTGCTTGCTATGGGCTGCCGTGAAAGACCGAGAGGTGCTCTTTCTATTGCAGGCTCAAGACCTGCAGGTATTATGACTGCAGGTACTGCACAGAAATACGTTAACATTGACGGCTATATGCCCGGTAAAAAGGTTGTTATTCTCGGCTCAGGTGATATCGGTCTTATTATGGCAAGGCGTATGACACTTGAGGGTGCAGAGGTTAAGGTTGTTTGTGAGCTTATGCCTTATTCGGGCGGTCTTACAAGAAACATCGTTCAGTGTCTTGATGATTTCGGTATTCCGCTTCGCCTTAGCTGTACGGTTGTTAAAACTCACGGTAAGGACAGACTTGAGGGCGTTACCGTTGCGAAGGTTGACGATAAATTACAACCTATCCCAGGTACAGAAGAATATATTGAATGCGATACTCTTCTTCTTTCGGTTGGTCTTATTCCCGAAAACGAGCTTTCAAAGGACGTAGGCGTTGAACTTGACAGAGTTACAAGCGGTCCCGTAGTTGATGAATACAGAGAAACACTTCACCCCGGTATATTCGCTTGCGGTAACGTTTTACAGGTGCATGACCTTGTTGACTACGTTACAGAAGAAAGTCAGATTGCAGGTAAGGGTGCTGCTGATTATATTTTCGGTAAGAAAAAAGGCGGTACATTTATCAATACCAAGGGTATCAACGGTGTTCGTTATATCGTTCCGCAAAGAGTTAATATTGAGGGCGAAGAAAACCTGAAGCTTTATTTCCGCGTCGGTCAGGTTTATAAAGGGGCAAAGGTTGTTGTTGAATGTGACGGCAAAATCCTTTCCTCTAAAAAGAAGGTTAAGCTTGCCCCCGGTGAAATGGAAAACGTAACTATTACAACGGAAATGTTAAAAGATATGAACAAAGACAGCGAAATTATTGTTCGCGTTGAAGAATAAGGAGGGTACTTAAAATGAAAAAGAGTCTTATTTGTGTATCCTGTCCTTTAGGTTGTCCTATTGAGGTTGAGATTGAAAACGGTGAGGTTATTTCAGTCAGCGGTAACACCTGCAAACGCGGTGACCAATACGCAAGAACAGAAATTACAAACCCCGTAAGAAGCCTTACTACAAGCGTTAAGGTCGAGGGCGGTGTTCACCCTGTAGTTCCGGTTAAATCTGCGGGTCCCGTACCTAAGGATAAAATGTTTGACTGTATGAAGGTCATTAATGAGGCTACAATTAAAGCACCCGTAAAAATCGGTGATATAGTTATCGAGAATATTTGCGGTTTGGGTGTGGATATTGTTGCAACAAACTGCGATTGCGGTAAATAATAAAAACAGATAACTAAGGTCAGGCGGTAGCACGCCTGACCCGAAAGGATAAAGAATGAAGCCTTATGAAATTGCGGCGGAGGTAAAGCCCTCCGAAAGACAGCTTAATTGGCAAAAGACGGAGTTTTACGGTTTTATAAATTTCGGTCTTGCTACTGTTGTAAATAAAGAGTGGTCGGACGGCTCTGTCAGTCCCGTGAATTTTTGCCCCGATGAATTTGACGCGGCAGAATGGGTTGAGTTTTTCAAGGATGCAGGCTTTAAGGGTATGGTGCTTAACGTTAAGCATCACGACGGATTTTGCCTTTGGGATTCTCAATATACAAGATATTCCGTTGCATCTGCTACCGATTGGGACGTTGAAAACAGAGATATCGTTGCTCTTTTAAGCGAAGAGTGTAAGGCTCAGGGGCTTAAATTCGGCATAGCAATTTCACCCCTTGACCGTAGAGATGAATCCTACGGAAGCGGCGAGGCTTACAATACATATTTTAAAAATCTCTTAAGAGAGGTTTTAACAAAATACGGTGATATTTTCTACGTTCGTTTTGACGGTGCCGCAGAGCCCGATAAAAACGGCAACGTTCAGGAATACGATTGGCTCGGTTATTACGAGGTTGTAAGAGAATGTCAGCCAAATGCAGTTATCGCTCTCGTCGGTCCCGACGTTCGTTGGTACGGTAACGAATGGGGCGTAATCCGTGAAAACGAGTGGAGCGTTATCCCGGAAAGACATAGTATTTACAATGCTTTTGAACGTAGCAAGGATACTTCAAAAAGGGCAAGAAGAAAAGCAGAGAAATTCGAAATTGATTTAGGCTCAAGAAAAGCCATAAAGAAAGAAAAAGAATTTATCTGGTATCCTTGTGAGGTAAGTATGTCAATCCGTGACAGATGGTACTATCACAAAGAGGATGAATATTCAGCGAAAACAAAAGACAGACTTCAGAAGATCTATCTTCAGACGGTTGGCTCAAACTGTTGCTGGATGCTTGGTGTTCCACCTATGAAAAACGGTAAGTTTGCAGAGATGGATTTTCAGATTTTAAAGGCATTCGGTCACGATTTAAAAAGGGCTTATAACTACAAGGTGTCAAGTATAGGAACAATAACTGCAAGCAGTTCTTTTTCAGATATTTATAAAGCAGAAAATCTTTTCTCTGAGGATGAGTTTAAAACATGGATACCTGCCGACAATGATAAAGAGCCCGAGCTTACAATAACACTTTCACAAAAGGATATGTTCGACAAGATTGTTATGCAGGAGCATATTATTAGCGGTCAGCATATTGAAGGCTACGAGGTTTACATAGACAAAGGTGACGGTAAATTTAAAAAGGTTGCCGAGGGTCAGGTCGTAGGATACAAGAGAATTGTTAAAATTACACCCACCGAAGTAACGAGAGTTAAAATCAAGATTACCTCATACAGAGGAAAGCTTGAAATGGAAAACGTAACTTTATACTGATATGAAAAAAATTGGCATTTACGGTGGCTCTTTTGACCCTGTGCATAAAGGGCATAGGCTTTTAGCGGAAAATCTTTCAAAAGAAATAAATGCAGATAAGGTTTTTATAATTCCTGCAGCGGTATCACCCTTTAAAAAAGGCTCGGTTGCTTCTGATGAAGACAGGCTCGCTATGTGTCGTCTTGCATTTTCAGAGGATTTATTTGAAGTTAGCGATTGGGAAATAAAAAAGGGTGGTAAAAGTTACACGGTTGATACGTTAAAAGAGTTTAAAAAGCTTTATCCCGAAGATAAGCTATATTTATTTATGGGTGACGATATGCTTTTGTCATTTCATAATTGGTACAAATACGATGAGATTTTAAAGCTTTGTACTTTAGTTTGCGGTGGTAGGTCAGGAGACTGTGAAAAACTTTCTCAAATGAAAGAATATGCTGAAAACGTTTTGAATTTAAAGAAAGACGAGATTGTTATTTGCGAAAGTGAGCCTATCGAAATAAGCTCTACCGAAATTCGTGATAGCTTGAAAAACGGTGAAGCTGATTTTCTTAACAGTAGCGTTTACGAATATATTAAAACGAGGGGGCTGTACTGTGAATAGAGATAATGAGTTTAAAGAAATCTTGAAAAACAGACTTACTGAAAAAAGGTATATACACTCCCTTAACGTTGCGGATTCGGCAAAAAAGCTTGCAAGGCTTTATGGCTACGATGAAGAAATTGCCTATACCGCAGGTCTTATTCACGATTGCTGTAAGGACACTCCCGCAGGGCTTCAGCTTTCATATATGCTTGAAAACGGCGTTGAGCTTTCAGAATATGAGCTTGGTGTTGCAAAGCTTTACCATTCGATATGCGGAAGTGTTTTCGTAAAAAAAGAATTCGGAATAGATAATCAGGATATAATAAACGCAGTAAGATATCATACAACCGGCAGAAAAAATATGTCGTTGCTTGAGAAAATAATATTTATAGCAGACTTTATAAGCGATGAAAGAGATTATAACGGTGTGGAGATTATGAGAGAAAAGGCCGTTAAATCACTTGACGAAGCAATAGTTGAGGGATTGAGCTTTACAATTAAAGATTTAATTGACCAAGGCAGAATAATCCACCCTGACACTTTAGATGCTTATAACGATGCTATGATGAAAATTTTAAATACAGGAGATAATAAATGAGCTTAGATACAGTTAAAAAAATCGTGAAAGCCCTTGACGATAAAAAGGCTAACGATATTGAGGTTATTAAAATTAACGAGCTTACAATCGTTGCAGATTATTTCGTAATCGCAACTGCGAATTCAAATACACACATTCGCTCTCTTGCAGACGAGGTTGAATATCAGCTTGAGGAAGCAGGTATTAAGCTTGACCACGCAGAAGGCAGAGCAACCGGCTGGGTGCTTCTTGAATTCCAAGGTGTTGTAGTTCATATTTTCCTTGAGGACGCAAGAAATTATTATAATCTTGAGCGTCTTTGGGAAGACGGTGCAAAGCTTGATATAAGCGAGTTTATTGATTAACGAGTCAGTCAATCAATTGATAATTAAAAAAGTAAATTATATGCAGTTTTTCTGCATTTCACAGAAAGGTGATAGAAATGAAGTACGATTTTTCCGCCGTTGAAAGCAAATGGCAGAAAATTTGGGAAGATGAAGGCATTTTCCACGCACAGGATAATTCAGATAAGCCCAAATTCTACGGTCTTGTTGAATTTCCTTATCCCAGCGGTGCAGGTATGCACGTAGGTCATATTAAAGCATATTCAGGTCTTGAGGTTATTTCTCGTAAGAGAAGAATGCAGGGCTACAACGTGCTTTTCCCCATTGGCTTTGATGCATACGGTCTTCCTACTGAAAACTATGCTATTAAAACAGGTATTCATCCCCGTAAGGTTACTGATATGAATATCGAAAAATTCTCTTCACAGCTTAAAAAGGTTGGCTTCTCTTTCGATTGGACAAGAGTTGTTGACACTACTGAAGAGAGTTATTATAAATGGACTCAGTGGATTTTCCTTAAGATGTTCGAAAAGGGTCTCGTTTTCAGAGATAAGACTCTTGTTAACTACTGCCCCTCCTGTAAGGTTGTTCTTTCAAATGAGGACTCTCAGGGCGGTAAATGTGACATCTGCCACAGTGACATTGTTCAGAAATCAAAGGACGTTTGGTATCTTCGTATTACTGAATACGCTGATAAGCTTCTTCAGGGTCTTGATGACGTTGATTATCTTCCTAACATCAAGCTTCAGCAGGTTAACTGGATTGGTAAATCAACAGGTGCTTTCGTTAACTTTACCCTTGACGGTACTGACGAAACAATGAAGATTTATACTACCCGTCCTGATACTCTTTTCGGTGTAACCTTTATGGTTATGGCTCCCGAGCATCCTCTTATTGATAAGTATGCTGATAAAATCGGCAATATGGACGCTATTGAAGCTTACCGTGCAGAGTGTGCAAAGAAAACAGAGTTTGAAAGAACTCAGCTTGTAAAAGAAAAAACAGGTGTCAGAATTGACGGTCTTGAAGCTATTAACCCTGTTAACGGCAAAAAGATTCCGATTTACATATCCGACTACGTTATGATGGGCTACGGTACGGGTGCTATTATGGCTGTGCCTGCTCATGACCAGCGTGACTACGAATTTGCAAAGAAATTCGGTATTGATATTATTGAAGTCATCAAGGGCGGAGATATTTCAGTAGAGGCTTACACCGGCGACGGTGAAATGGTAAACTCTGACTTCCTTAACGGTACTGAGAAAAAGGTTGACTCTATTGCTAAAATGCTCGATTACCTCAGCGAAAAAGGTATTGGCGAAAAGGGTGTTCAGTACAAAATGAAGGACTGGGCATTTAACCGTCAGAGATATTGGGGCGAGCCTATTCCGATTGTTCACTGTGAAAAATGCGGTATCGTTCCCGTACCTTATGAAGAGCTTCCCTTAAGACTTCCTGAGGTTGACAACTTCCAACCCGGCTCCGACGGTGAAAGCCCTCTTGCTAAAATTGACAGCTACGTAAATTGCAGCTGTCCCAAGTGCGGTGCCCCTGCAAAGAGAGAAACTGATACAATGCCTCAGTGGGCAGGCTCATCATGGTATTTCTTAAGATATATCGACCCCCACAACGACAGTGCATTTGCAGATAAAGAAAAGCTTAAATATTGGGGACCTATCGACTGGTATAACGGCGGTATGGAGCACGTTACACGTCACCTTATTTACTCTCGTTTCTGGCACAAATTCCTTTATGATTTAGGTGAAGTACCCTTCGCAGAGCCGTATGCAAAGAGAACTGCCCAGGGTCTTATTCTCGGTCCTGACGGTGAAAAGATGAGTAAATCAAAGGGCAACGTTGTTGACCCCAATGAAGTTGTTGACTCTCTCGGTGCCGACGTTCTTCGTACATACGTACTCTTTATGGGTGACTACGAAAAGGCAGCTCCCTGGAGCGAAAGCAGTGTTAAGGGTTGTAAGAGATTCGTTGACAGAACATGGAATCTTCTTGAAATTGTTAAAGATGGTGAGGGCTACTCAAAAGAGCTTGAAACCTCTTTCCACAAAACAATCAAAAAAGTTTCAGAAGACATTGAAAATATGAAGTTTAACACCGCTATTGCGGCTCTTATGACTCTTCTTAACGAGATTTACGAGGTTGGCTCAGTTACAAAAGACGAGGTTAAAACCTTTGTTAAGCTTCTTGACCCCTTTGCACCTCACGTTGCTGAAGAGGTTTGGGAAAAAATCGGTGGCGAAGGACTTCTTGCGGTAGCTCAGTGGCCTGCATACGATGAGGCAAAAACAGTTGATGCTACTATTGAAGTGCCTGTTCAGATTTGCGGTAAGCTTCGTGCAACAATTTCAATTGCAAAGGATTCAACTGCTGAAGAAGCTATTGCAGCCGCAAAGGCAGACGATAAGGTTAAAGAATTTATTGACGGAAAGCAGATTATAAAAGAAATCTACGTACCGGGTAAAATTATTAACATCGTCGCAAAATAAAATTGACTGTCATTTTGTGCATTAATAAAGTAACAATTGGCAAAATGTAGATGCCAGCTCCCAAATGCCAGATGCTTTGCAAAATGGCAAATTGGAAATGGCAAGTGGCAAATTAAGGGTCTGCGACGCAATTATATAAGCTTCGCGGGGAGCAATTACCCTACCAATAGAATAAATTTTAAAAGGCGGTGTACCTCTCTTCGAAGAGGGCAAGGAACACGACCGCCGCCGGTGGCGGAAACAGGGAGTGTGAGTTGGCGTAGCGGTCAAAATTGTGCGAAGCGAATAGCGAGCAAACAATTTTGGGTACCGCAAGAGGGCAGGGA
>JAGBCU010000046.1 GCA_017937865.1 Clostridia bacterium
ACGGCGATTCTTATTTTTTCAATTATGATTACATGGGCGCTTGAAAATGCCATTGAAACCGCCGACAGTATGAAAAGCCGTGGTTACGGACTAAAAGGCAGAACTGCTTTTTCCATTTATCGCTTTGACGAGCGTGATCAATATACGTTGATTTGGTTTTCATTTTGCGGATTGTTTTTGCTCAGCGGTACTTTGCTTTCGGCATTTGGTTTCAGATATTTCCCCAACGTGCGCTATGCGGCACTTGATATGACAACTATCCCGTTTTACTGTGTTTATTTCGCTCTTTGCATTACCCCGGTTATATTAAACTTGAAGGAGGAGAGAAAATGGAAAACTTTAGTTTCAAAAATGTAAGTTTTGCCTATCCCGAGCAAGAGAATAAAGCGCTCCGCAATATCTCCTTCGAGGTTAATCAGGGCGAGTTTTTAATTCTCTGCGGCCCTTCAGGTTGCGGAAAATCCACTTTGCTTCGTCACCTTAAAACCTGCCTTACACCTCACGGTGTACTGACGGGTGAAATATTGTTTGATGGCAATCCTTTAAGCGAAACCGATGAGCGCACACAGTCACAAGAAATCGGCTTTGTGTTGCAATCCCCCGAAAATCAGGTGGTAACCGATAAGGTGTGGCACGAGCTGGCTTTCGGTCTTGAAAGTCTTGGCTACGATACCCCCACTATTCGCCGCCGTGTCGCAGAGGTTGCGGCGTTCTTCGGAATTGAAAATTGGTTTTATAAAAACGTCACCGAGCTTTCGGGCGGTCAAAAGCAGCTTTTAAGTCTTGCTTCTGTCATGGCGATGAGTCCTAAAATTTTGGTGCTTGACGAGCCTACTGCACAGCTTGACCCTATTGCCGCCGCTGACTTCTTGGCGTTGCTCGGTAAAATCAACCGTGAACTCGGCATTACCGTCATTCTGACCGAACATCGCCTCGAAGAAGCATTCCCTTTTGCCACAAGAGTTATTGTGATGGAAAAGGGTGAAATCGTTTGTGACGATGCTCCCGATCAGGTTGGACTTCATCTAAGGGATAAAGACAGTGGGATGTTTCTTGCTATGCCTACTGCAATGCGAGTATGGGCAGGCGTGGAAACTGACCTTCCTTGTCCTCTGACCGTGCGTGACGGCAGTGACTTTTTATCTGCAAGAAACAAGGAAAAAGAAATATTACCTCTTGCCGCAGAACGAAAGCGTTCCTATAGCGACGAAATCACCTTGCAATGTGATGAAATATGGTTTCGTTATGAAAAAGATCTACCCGATGTGGTAAAAGGGTTTTCGCTCTCCTTACATAAAGGCGAGTTCTATGCCATCCTCGGCGGCAACGGTGCAGGCAAAACCACCTCACTTAAGGTTATCTCCGGACTCCGCTCTTCCTATCGTGGAACGGTACAAATAAACGGAAAGGTTGGAATGTTACCTCAAAATCCGCAGGCGCTTTTCGTAAAAAGAACAGTGCGAGAGGATTTATATGAAGCCTTGCGAGGTGTAAAGCTTTCTAAAGAAGAAAAAGATACTCAAGTTGCCCGTGTGGTCGCTTTGTGTTCGCTTCACGATTTTCTTGACCGCCATCCTTATGATATTTCGGGCGGTGAGCAACAAAGAACCGCCCTTGCCAAAGTACTTCTGACGGCACCCGATATTCTACTTTTAGACGAACCTACAAAGGGGTTTGATGCAGAGTTCAAGGTGACCTTTGCCGATATTATTGACAAGCTGACAAGACAGGGTGTGACTGTTCTGATGGTGAGTCACGACGTACCGTTCTGTGCAGAATATGCTCATCGGTGCGGTATGTTCTTTGACGGCAATATTGTAGCGGAGGGCACTCCCCGTGAGTTCTTTTCGGGTAACAGTTTTTATACCACTCCCGCAAATCGAATGGCAAGACATTTGATTCCAAATGCCGTTACGGTTGAAGATATTGTCACCTCTTGCGGTGGAACTGTAACGAAATCTGAAACCGAAGCGGAAATTCTGCCTTTGCCCGAACCGCCTCCGAGAAGTGTAAATTTTAAACCAACACCGCTTAAATTGTGGAGAAAAGTCCTTGCGCTTGTATCAGGGCTTGCGGCATTCGGTGTGTTCCTTTATGCAACAGGTATTACCAATTTGTCTGCGCTCGTGAATTCTTCGGGTATCAGTTCCAGTGGCAAAGAACAGTTATTGCTCTACTTTGTTCTGTTTGCTGCATTAACGGTATTCTTATTTGCTATCGGACGGCGAAGCGAACCGCCTCTTGTAGCACAAACACCTGAAGAAAAACGGAATCTCAGCAAACGCACCATAGTGGCAACCGTGTGTATTTTACTTTTGATTCCGCTTACCATCTTTGCCGGTATTTTCTATATGAACGACAGGCAGTATAATCTTATTGCTTTGCTTATCTTGTTTGAATGTATGCTGCCGTTTATTCTTGTGTTTGAGGGCAGAAAACCGAAAGCAAGAGAGCTTGTTACTATAGCCGTTCTTTGTGCTATCGGCATTGCAGGAAGAAGTTTGTTCTTTATGCTTCCGCAGTTCAAACCCGTACTTGCGCTTACGATTATTGCCGGCGTTGCCTTTGGTGGAGAAGCAGGATTTTTGGTGGGAGCCGTCACGATGCTTACCTCCAATATGCTTTTCTCGCAAGGCCCATGGACTCCCTGGCAGATGTTTGCAATGGGTATCATCGGTTTTCTTGCCGGCGTGTTATTCAAAAAGGGATGGCTCAGACGAACCCGTGTATCCCTTGCGGTGTTTGGTGCATTCTCCGCCGTCATCATCTACGGCGGCATTATGAATCCTGCCGCCGCATTTATGGTATCGTCAGAGGGTATCACTTTAAAGACCTTGTTTGCCTATTACATAACGGGACTGCCGATGGATCTTGTTCACGCATTCGGAACGGCTCTCTTTATTATGCTTGCCGCTGAACCAATGCTTGAAAAAATGGATCGGATTAAGGTTAAATACGGACTCGTAGAATAGTCCCGAAAGGATTAAAGGTGTATGAAAAACAGTTCTTCATTTTTTAGAAACTGTGAATGCGATAAATTTCCGTGTCATAAGATGGTCGATACCGATGGTTTTAACTGTTTGTTTTGCTACTGCCCTCTATATCATTTAGCGGATTGCGGAGGAAATTACGGCTTCACCGAAAAAGGCGTAAAGGACTGCTCTGATTGCACCCTACCGCATAAGGCGGATAATTACGACTTTATAATTACAAAACTTAAATAGTTTTTAAAGGCGATGCGATAAACATCGCCTTTATTTTATATTTCTCTGGACTTGTGAAAAGTGTTGTGGTATGTGTTTGTGTTGCAAAAAGGAGGTGCAATGCGCACCACCGAACAGGTGGTTTTTATTTTTTGCTTGAATAACTAAAACGGGATTCGATCCCCCTCGGCGAAGGTTTTAGGTTCTTGAAAAGATTACGATAATGTGCTACCATAAATTAAACTCTATTTCATTTATTTGAGGTGCGTTATGAAAAAAATAATTAAAACCGTTTTGATTTCCCTTTTATGTCTTGTTTTAGCGGCGGTTATCGTTTTGGTTGGTAATACATTTTTATTCTACCCTTACTATAACAATAATAAACAGGCGGTTGAAATTCAGGTTGAAAACAACGGTCAGATTAAAATGATGAGCTACAATCTTCGTTGTATAAGCCCTACTGATTGGGGTAAAAAGGCTTGGTTTTACCGTGCAAATCTTGTTATAGATGATATCGAAAACGAAAAGCCGGGTATAATCGGCTTTCAGGAATCAACGAAATGGCATTATAAATATCTCGTTGACACTCTCAAGGGCTATGATTCTGTTATAGAATACCGTGATGAAGCCTTTAATTCCGAGGGTTGTCCGATTTTTTACAACACCTCTCTTTATGAATTAGTTGATAAAGGCTCGTTCTGGCTTTCTGAAACTCCTGAGGTTATGAGTAAATCTTGGGGTGCTCAGTATAACAGAGTTTGTAGCTACGTTATTTTAACCGATAAAGCAAGCGGTGAGGATTTCGTTGTTTTCAATACTCATTTGAGCCACGTTAGCGATGAAGCCCGTATTAACGGTATCAAGGTTGTACTCGATAAAATAGCCGAATTCGGCTCTTTACCGTCGGTGATTATGGGTGACTTCAATGCTCTTGAGGGCTCGGTAACCTATAACAGCGTCACCGAAAATTTCCTTGATGCTAAAAAGGTAGCCGAAAAGACCTCTGATTCTCACACTTATCAGAATTGGGGTAACCCCGAAAAATTCCAGAGAATAGATTACTTTATGGTTTCTAAAACGGGATTTAAGATTAATAGCTACGACGTTTTATCTGCTGTTCACGACGGCGTTTATTCAAGTGACCATTGTCCTATAGTTTTAGAGGTTGAAATTGAAAAGTAATAAATCAACGTAAAAAGAAATGTGTTACCGATAGCTTTTATCAGGTAACACATTTTTTGTTATTCTTTGTTTAATTCTTCAATAAATTCGCCGATTCTTACAAGAGCTTTTTTGATGTGGTCAGCAGAGTAACAGTAGGATGCTCTCACAAACCCTTCGCCACCTTTACCGAATGCGGTGCCGGGTACTACCGCAACCTTCTTTTCCTGCAAAAGTCTTTCGCAAAATTCTTCGCTTGTAAGACCTGTGCTTTTAATACAGGGGAATGCATAAAATGCGCCCTTTGGTTCACGGCAGGTAAGACCTAATTTGTTGAAGCCTGTTACTATAAGTCTGCGTCTTCTGTCGTATTCCTCACGCATATTTTCAATTGATTCATCGCCGTTTTTAAGTGCTTCAACTGCTGCATACTGTGACGTTGTAGGAGCGCACATTATAGCGTATTGATGAATTTTTGTAATCTCTTTCATAAGCTCCTGAGGACCGCAGGCGTAGCCTAAACGCCAACCCGTCATTGAATAAGCCTTTGAAAAACCGTTTACGGTTATAGTTCTTTCTCTCATACCCTTGACTGTTGCAGGGGAAACGTGAGAACTTTCTCCGTAGGTTAATTCAGAGTAAATTTCGTCAGAAATTACTGCAATATTTGTATTCTTTAAAATATCTGCAAGAGCTTCAATGTCTTCCTTTTCCATAACCGCACCCGTAGGGTTGCAAGGGTAAGGGAGAATAAGAAGCTTTGTTTTATCTGTAATTGCATTTTTAAGCTCTTCGGGTGTTACCTTGAAATCGTTTTCAGCCTTCGTTTCAATGATAACGGGTACACCGCCTGCAAGCACTGTTATAGGCTCGTAGCAAACGTAGCTCGGTTGGGGAATAATAACCTCGTCACCGGGCGAAACAATTGCTCTTATAGCACCGTCAATAGCTTCGCTGCCGCCAACTGTAACAAGGATTTCTGTTTCTGGGGCGTAGTTTAAGCCGTATTTTCTGTTAAGGTATCTTGAAATTTCTTTTCTTAATTCAATAGTACCGCGGTTAGCGCTGTATTTTGTTCTCCCTCTTTCAAGAGAGTTTATACCTGCTTTTCTTATTTGCCAGGGTGTCTGAAAATCGGGCTCACCTACACCCAGCGAAATAACGTCATCCATTGTAGCGGCAATATCAAAGAATTTCCTGATTCCAGACGGCTTGATTTCCGTTACGGCAGGGTTTAAAATCTTTGAATAATCAATCATAAATGAATTGCCCCCTGCAATCTGCCTGAGCCTCGCAAAGCTCAACGTCCATTTCCTTGTAACGTCTCATAACAAAGTGAGTAACGGTTGAGGTAACCGAGTCAATAGTAGCAAGCTCTCTTGCAACAAACCTTGCCACGTCCTGTAGGGTTTTGCCTTTGACTACAACGTTAAGATCATAAGAGCCTGACATAAGGTAAACGGACTCTACCTCATGGTAAGACATAACCTTTTCCGCAACCTCTTCAAAGCCGAGCTCTGCCTGAGGTACAACGTTTAATTCAACTATTGCAGAAACGTAAGCACCGTCAAGCTTTTCCCAATCAATAACCGCCTTGTAGCCACGGATTACGCCTTCCTTTTCAAGTGCATCAATTTCGTCTGCAATTTCTTTTTCGGTTTTACCCAGCATAGTTGCAATATCCTCGTTAGTATACTTTGCGTTTCTGCTTAAAAGCTTTAAAATTTCTGTTTTCATATTATCACCTGTAAATACACAACTTAATATATAATTTATTAAAGTAACTCTTCGTTGTAACGGGCTCTTTCGCCGCCGATAAATTTCGGTCTTACTCTTGCGGCGGTAAGGGTAGCGTTACCGATTTTGTTGTTTTCAAGGCGAAGGGGCACGGCAACCCTTTTAAGATGCATACCTATAAGAGTAGCACCAATATCAAGTCCTGCATCTGCCTTTATTTCTTCAAGTGCAACAGGATTTTTTAACGCCTTATAGGTCGCAGTTGCAAATGAGCCACCCGCTTTTGGTTGGGGTACTACGTTTACGGCTTCAGCGAATGGTACGGCATCTCTTTCTGTAATAATTGCTCTGTTGAGATGCTCACAGCATTGTGCCGCAATAAAAATTCCGTATTCATCAGTGGCTTTTTTTATACCCTCAAAAACGTATTCTGCGGCTTCGGGTGAAGAATTAGTACCGATAGTTTCGCCTAAAACCTCGCTTGTAGAGCAACCGACAACCAATATTTGTCCTTTTTTGAGCTTTGCTTTTTCAATAACTTCTTTTGCGGCATTATAAGCCTGATTTTTTAACTTAATCATTATTGTTAGCCTCTTTAAAAATTTTATCATACTGTATTTTACACTGTTTTTAAAAAAAGTAAAGTAAATTATTGATATATTAACAATTTATTGGTAAAATATACATAAAGAAATGCTATAATTCAAATTAAAGGAGTTGTTACTATGGCAGTTAAGCTCAATGAAGATAAAGAGGTTGTTAAAAGAATTAAAGAGGGTCTTAAACTAAAGGGCGGTTATTGTCCCTGCCGTCTTGAGAAGACCGAAGATAATAAATGTATGTGTAAAGAGTTTCGCGACCAGATAGCAGACCCGAATTTTGAGGGCTACTGTCACTGCTTGCTCTTTTATAAATCAAAAGATTAATAATAAAAAACAAACGAAAGGATTGATATAAATGGCAGTAATAGATATCACAAGTGAAAATTTTGAGAAGCTTGTATTAAAAAATGAGAAAACCGTTCTTCTTGATTTTTCTGCGGTTTGGTGCGGTCCTTGTCAGATGATAGCACCCGTAATTCACGAAATTGCAGAGGAAAATGGTGATGTTTTCGTAGGCAAAATTGACGTTGATAACGAAACATCTCTTGCAATAAAATTCGGCGTTTCAAGTATTCCTACCTTGGTAGTTATGAAAAACGGTCAGGCAATTGATAAGGCGGTAGGACTTCGTTCAAAAGAACAAATTCTTGAAATGTTAAAGTAAAAAGCAAGGTACTGTTGGTTTTATAAGTCAACAGTATCTTTTTTATTACATATTTATTACAAATTATTCCTATTGTTTGACAGTTGAAAAGATTTATAGTATTATTTATGGGTATAATTGGAGTAATATGATTGAAAGGACCCGTTTGGTATGTTTGTTGTTCTTGAAGGCTTAGACGGTTGCGGTAAAACCACTCAGACCGAGCTTGTTTGCAAAAGGTTTGAAGCAGACGGAATTGACTATAAAAAAATCAAGCTTCCCGATTATGAAAGCGAGTCAAGCATTTTAGTCCGTAAATATCTTGCAGGCGATTTCGGCAAAAACGCAAACGACGTTAATCCGTATGCTACCTCTGTGCTTTATGCGGCAGACCGTTTTGCTTCATACACAGAGAAATGGAAAAACGATTATCTTGCAGGTAAGCTTATTTTTGCTGACAGATATACACCTGCAAATGCGATTTATCAAATGACAAAGCTTTCAAAACCGCAGTGGGATGAATACCTTGATTGGCTTTTTGATTTTGAATATAACAAAATCGGTATCCCTGAGCCTGATAAGGTTATTTTCCTTGATATGCCCGTTGAAGTTTCTCAAAAGCTTATGACTCAACGCTACAACGGCGATGAAAACAAAAAAGACGTTCACGAAGCAAACGTTGATTTCTTGAATGCTTGTCGTGAGGCTGCCCTTTACGCCGCAGAAAAATGCGGGTGGTTTGTAGTGCCTTGCTCAAAAGACGGCGAGCCTCTTTCAATTGAAGAAATCAACAACGCAGTTTATAAAATTGTTGTTGGATAATAAAGGTAATTTATGCTTGATTTTAAATCTGTAACTATTGCTGATAAGAATAAAATCAATGATTTTATCCCCGACTCCTGTAAGCAGATATGTGATTTCAGCTTTGGTAATATTTTTTCTTGGGGTATTGCCGAGAATACGAGAATCGCCGAAAAAGACGGTTTTCTCTTTTTAAGAAGTCGTTTCAACGGTGTGAAATCATACGCATTCCCTTGGGGGCAGGGTGATATAAAAACGGCTCTCGCTATTCTCTCTGATGATGCAAAGGAAAGAAATGTTGATTTTAGCTTTTATTGCTTAAGCGAGGAGCAAGTATATATTTTAAAATCTATTTACGGTGATCGCTTCGTTTTTGAGGAGCAAAGAGATTTCTTCGATTACGTTTATTTAAGTGAAAAGCTATCCTCTTTAAGCGGTCGAAAGCTTCATTCTAAGAAAAACCACGTTAATTCATTTTTAAAAAAGTATAATTTCACTCTTGAAGACCTTAACGAAGGTAACCTTAAAGAATGTCTTGCTTTTTCTCATATATGGCATAAAAACGGTCCGAGAAACGTAAAGCTTGACGAAGAAATGATAGTTATCGAAAAAGCATTCGATAATTATTTTGAGCTTGGTCTTTACGGAGTGGTTTTAAAGGTTGACGGTAATATTATTGCTTACGCTTTAGGTGAGCCTATGGCAGACGGTAAAACCTTCTGCACTCATTTTGAAAAAGCATCACCCGATTTTCCTACCGCGTATGCGGCAGTAAATAAGCTTTTTGCAGAAAAGCTTGAAAAGGATTTTCAATATATAAACCGTGAAGACGATGCAGGTAGCGAGGGCTTAAGAAAAGCAAAGTTATCTTATAAACCCGAATACCTTGTGAAAAAATATTATGGAAAAATTGTTTGAAGCAGGTCTTGCTAAAAAAAGTGAATACGACTCTTTAAAAGAGCTTTTTACTCTTTGCTTTGAGGATTCAATTGAAGCTGTAAACGCATTTTTTGAAAAAACGGTTTCACCCGAAAGAGTTGTAGCAATTTTTGACGGGAATAAGGCGATAAGTAGCTTGTATCTGCTTGAAAGTGATATTTTAATCGACGGCGTGAGCCACAACGCATATTACGTTTACGGTGTTTGCACTCACCCTGATTACAGAAATAAAGGTTTAATGAAAAAGCTTTTTCATTTCACCGAAAAGTTAGTTAAAGAAAGAAATATAGAGTATCTTTTTCTTGTGCCTGCCGAAGGATATCTTTTTGATGTTTACAGTAAATTCGGCTTCAAGAAGGGTATTTACTATAAAGAAGAAACAGTAAGTGCACCAACCACGTCCGGTAGTGCTTCGTTTTGTGAAAACGTAAGTTTTGTCTCTTACAAAGCCTTTTGCCTCGAAAGAAGCAAAAACGGTGTTAATATTGCTTCTTTGAAAGAGAGTACGTTTAAAAGCTTTTTTACGTCTTGTAACGGTGAAGCTACCGCAATACAAACCGAAAACGGCTATTGCGTTTTTGAAAATAATGACGGTAAAGTAACTGTTTTTGAAATTTACGGTGACGAAAAAGAGCTTCTGGATATAGTTTTTGAAAAAACGAAGGTTAATTCATTAATTTGCAGATTTCCTGCAGACGATATCAATAACAGTAAAGCATACGGTATGTATAAGCCTTTCGGGACTTCACCCGAAATAGAAAATGCATTTTTCGGTATACCGTATTCGACCTGAATCTATTTCGTAGTGCAACCGAGGAGGATTTTTATGATATATATATTCCTTGCAAACGGCTTTGAAGAGATTGAAGCACTTGCACCTCTTGATTTTCTTTTAAGAGTAGGGGAGAATGTTAAAACTGTAGGCGTAAGCGGTAGGTTTTGCAAAGGAGCTCATGGTATAAACGTTGAAGCTGATTTGAGCTTGGATGACGTGAAGCTCAACGACGACTTAAAAGGAATAATTCTTCCGGGCGGTATGCCGGGTGCTGATAATCTTAATAATTCAGTTGAAGTTCAAAATGCAATTGATTACTGCGTAAAAATGAATAGAATTATCGGTGCTATTTGTGCCGCACCGTTTATTTTAGGAAGAAAAGGTATCTTAAGCGGTAAAAAAGCAACCTGCTTCCCCGGCTTTGAAACCGAGCTTTCCGGTGCAACCGTTTTAGAAGACGGCGTTGTTACAGACGGTAATATAGTTACCGCAAAGGGTGCGGGTGTAGCTTGGGAGTTCGGTGCAGCAATAGCAGCTCTTACAAGCGGTAAAGAAAAGGCTGATTCAATCCTCAGAGGTATTCAATGGAAAAAGTAATAGATATAAGACCTGTTAAAAGGCAGATGCGAGCATCAACGAAAGAAAAACGTCTTTCAATGGATGCCGAAATCAAATCTTCTGCCGATAAAAAAATTTGTAATAAGCTGCTTAATCTGTGGTCTGTAAGAGAGGCTGAAACGGTTTTATGCTATGTGTCTACGCCTATTGAGGTTGACACAAGAGAGTTTATAACCACTCTTTTAAAATCGGGGAAAGCAGTAGCGGTTCCAAGGTGTGAGGGCGATAAAGCTGAGATGAATTTTTATCGTATTTCATCCCTTGACGAGCTTATACCCGGTTCTTTCGGAGTTTTAGAGCCTCAGCCCGATGCTGAAAAAAAGGTTGTAGAAACGCAAAACACCGTTTGCGTAGTTCCTGCGTTTATGTTTGATAAAAAGGGCTTCCGTTTAGGCTACGGTAAAGGCTATTATGATAGATATCTTTCTCGTTACGAGGGCTCAACGGTGGGCATTTGTTACGAAGAAAATATAACTGAAGAGTTGTTTCACGGTAAGTATGACAGAGCAGTTGATTTGGTTTTAACTGAAAAGCATATTACCGTAATTGAAAAGGAGGTTTAAATATGGCTCGTGATGAATTCAAGGATTACGAAGAACTTTTAAAAGTTTTTGAAGACGATAGCACAGCTAAAAAACCAAAAGAGGATGCGGGAAATGATTCTCTCAACAGTCAGGTTGAACACTCTCAATCTGAAAGGCAGAAAAAAATTGATAACTTTAAGGTTAATATAAACAGCGATTCAACTGAAAAGCCTTCGAGAAATCCGGGTGTGTATTTTTCAAATCCGCCTAAGGACATAAAAAGGGATGCTCAAAAGAACAAAGAAATGCCTGCTCGTCAAAGAAATAATGCAGATAGATTTCGTGTTTCGGCACCGCCTATTACTCAAAGGCAGAATGATTTAAAGGCGGCTAAGGAGGCGAAGGCAAAAAAACGTTCTGAAACCTTCTTTGGAAGATTGCTTGCATCCGAGAATTTTTCTAAGCTGGCACTTATGCTTGCAATAATAATATTTTCCAGCGTTTTGATTTGTATATACGGAATCAACTGTATAAATGACGTTCTTGCTATTAATACCGATGACGTTGCAATCGAAGTAACGATTTCGGAAAAAATGAGCGATAGCGAGGTTATTAATACCTTGAAGGATAAGGACCTTATACACAACAGCCTTTTCTGTAAAGTTTTTGTAAAGCTACTTGATAAGGGTGGAAACTACGTTTCAGGTGTTTATACCCTTAACCCTAATATGGGTATTGAAAATATGTTAGCAACAATGCAGGCGGACGTTACTCTTTCCGAAACCGTTAAGCTTACCTTCCCTGAAGGCTGGACTGTTGACCAGATAGCAGAAAAGCTTGAAGCCAACAAGGTTTGTACAGCATCAAGCTTCCTTTCAACTCTTGAAATGGTTGATTTTTCTGAAGAATTTGATTTCGTTGCGGCGATTGACAATAAAGAGCTTCGTTTCAGAATGCTTGAGGGATATATGTATCCCGATACCTACGAATTCTATGTAGGTGAAAATGCTGCAAGTGTTGTCAGACGTTTTCTTAACAACTTCCAAAATAGATGGACTACTGAATATCAGACTCAGGCTGATGCTTTAGGTGTTAGTATTGACGAAGTGATTGTAATGGCATCAATTCTTCAGGCAGAGGCAGCAACAAGCTCTCAGATGCCCGAAATTTCATCTGTTCTTTACAACCGTCTTGATAAACCCTCTGTTTTCCCGAAGCTTGAGTGCGACTCAACTGAAAAATATCTTCTTGAGACTATTAAGCCCACTCTTACCTCTACAACTGAGGATATACAGAAATATATTTCATACCGTGATAATTACGATACCTATAGCGATGCTTGTGCAGGTCTTCCTGTGGGTGCTATCGGTAACCCTGGTGATGCAGCGATAAGAGCAGCTCTTTTCCCGGCAGATACAAATTACTATTATTTCCGTCACGATGATGATGGCAAAATATATTATGCAAATTCTCTTTCCGAGCATGAAGAAAACGGAAGAAAAATCGCAAGAAGCTCTGCAGATTAATAATAAAAAGTTGTTGTATTCAAACGAGTACAACAACTTTTTTTGAATATTCAATTAATATATTAATTCTGTGATTATATTATTTGAAAGTAAAAAACCGTTTTCTGTAAGCGAGATAGTATTACCGTCAAAATTTATCAAGCCTTTTTCTTTCAGGAAAGAGGCTTTTTTTATTATTCTTTCAATAGGAGCATCACTGTATTTCTCTTTTAAAGCAGTAAGATTAAGACCTTTTGAAAGACGTAATGAAAGCATTATATATTCTTCGTAATCGCCACCGTTGCAATCAAAAATCGCCTTACCGCCGTTTATAAAATATTCGGTATCGCTTGGAAAGTAAAATCTCTTACAGTTAATAAAAGAGTGAGCACCCGGGCCAATGCCGAGATAGTCGTCAAGAGTCCAGTATTTTGTGTTGTGACGGCTTTCAAAATGGGGGAGTGCGGCATTCGATATTTCGTAATGATTAAAGCCTGCCTTTTTCAATCTTTCAAAACACTGAAGATAAAAGTCGCAGGTTGTATCTTCGTCCGGAAAATCATATTTGTGATAATTTTTGTGGAAGAAGGTACCTTCTTCAATTTTCAAAATATATGAGCTGATATGGGTAGCTTCGCTATTGATAACAAAATCAAGTGTTTCGTCAAGTGACTCTTTAGTTTGGTAGGGAACACCAAGCATAATATCAAGAGATATATTATAAATACCGTTTTCCTTAAATATTTTAATCGCTTGCTTTACTTGTTCCTTTGTAGAAGCTCTGCCGAGAGCTTTTCTTTCTTTGTCAACTGCTGATTGAAGACCTAAAGATACTCTGTTAACACCCGCTTTTGCAAGAAATGGAGCAACGCTTTCTATATCTGAGCTTGGGTTGCATTCAACAGTGATTTCTGCCGAAGAGTCTATGTTGAAGATTTTCCTTGCGGTAGCGATAATTCTGAAAAGCTCTTCACCGGATAAAACTGACGGAGTTCCGCCGCCTAAATACAACGTATCTGCTTCAGGTGGAGTAGTTACAAACTCACCGCAACGTGACAACGTTTCAATTTCATTTACGAGGGCATCAACGTAGCGTTTACGCTCATTTTCTTTTGAGCAGTAAGAGTAAAAATCACAGTACGGACATTTTGATTTGCAAAACGGTATATGAATATAAACTCCTGCCAAAGAAATCACCACCCGTAAAAATAATACGGATTAATTATACTATTCCTCTATCGGTTTTTCAATTGTTTTTTCTGTCGCTTTTTCCTGTTCTGTATTCTTTTCGCTTTCATATTTTTCAGCGGCTTTATCTATTCGTCTTTTTACGTATTTATTCTGACATCCACCGGCTTCATCACATTTGAATTTGTGAAAATGAAGACAACGTATTTTCTTTTTACCGCTTAAAAAGGTTTGCTCCTGAATAATGACGTTTTTGCCTACAATGTTACAGTATTGCTCGTAAGTATAAGAATGTCTGTTCATAAATGCCTCCTTTGAGAGTGAATTTAATACTCTCTGAATTGTTATCCTTAATAATTATGCACATAAACGCCCTTTAATAATCTGTAATAAAATATATTTTAAATACATATTTTTATACGAGGTGACTAATGTGTATTCAACACAGTTGTATAAAAGAATAAAAAATATGAGCGAAGAGGATTTATTGAAAAAAGAGGTCGAAGAAACACGGTTGCAAATTAAGCTCGCTTATTTTAAATTATCTCAGGCTACCGATATAATGCTTGTAGAATCGATTGTTCTTGAGCTTAAAAGCCTTGAAACAAAGCACGATTACCTCTTAAAGCGTTTGAAAGGAGGAAAAGAAAAATGAATATTTATATTTTTCTTGCAATTATATTTATATTTGCTCTTCTCATATTCAAATTAAGCGGTAGCTTTGTTAAATCGCTTTTAACAAGTGTCGTAGGCGGGGTAGGTGCAATTTGTGCGGTTGGTGCAATTTCCTGCTTTGTCCCTTTAAGTCTTGGTGTTAAT
>JAGBCU010000047.1 GCA_017937865.1 Clostridia bacterium
CCCGCAAGGGTGGATTTAGTTGAAAAACCGACTTGTCGAAACAAGTCGGTTTTTCTGGCAGGGATGGCGAGGTTCGAACTCACGGATGACGGAGTCAAAGTCCGTTGCCTTACCGCTTGGCTACATCCCTATATTAAAATAGTCAAACTGCAAACAAACGTCTGAAGTTTGACCTATCTTTTGAATGGGGTGGATGATCGGGGTCGAACCGACGACCTCCAGGGCCACAACCTGGCACTCTAACCAACTGAGCTACATCCACCATATTTGGCACGGTTGGAGGGATTCGAACCCCCGACCTACTGCTTAGAAGGCAGTTGCTCTATCCAACTGAGCTACAACCGCGCATTGTGGAGCGGGTGATGGGAATCGAACCCACACGACCAGCTTGGAAGGCTGGGATTCTACCATTGAACTACACCCGCACGGTGTCACAACAACGGATATTTTATCACAAGAGTATATAGTTGTCAAGGATATTTTTTGAAAATATCGCTTTTTTTATAATAAAATTTACCAACCTAATTCATTCAAAATCGTTTAAGTTATAGAACTCCCCTACAAATCTTCCGTGTAAATCTTTTTTGCCGTTTTGGTCAACAACGAATACCTTTCCGCTCTTATATAATACTGCAATTTTATTATACTTACCCGAAAACTCAACAAAGTGTTTTTTCAGTTTTTTATAGTCTTTATCTTTTCTCTTTAAAACATCCGGAATTTGCAAAGCTGATGAACAAGACAACATATCGCAAATTAGCTTTTCGCGAAGAATTTCACTATCACTTTTCTCTGCAAAATGATTATAAATTTCAACAGCATAATCAGATAAAGACATTTTTGAGCCTTTTACGCTATTACCGAACTCATAAAAAAGTCTAAACGGTGTATACCCACAGTCATTTAATAAATAATCAAGTGTATATAAAAATCTGCCACTATTATACATTCTTTCAAGGGCGTCTTCGCACCGTTTAAGGCTTTTTAATTCATCTTCACTTAACCAAGGTGTTTTAATTACCTCGTAAGGTGGTGTATCCGAAAAAACACAAGGATATTTATCAGGATTTTCTCTCATATCTGCACCGTGAAGAAGCTTTAAAAAGCCCATCTGAAGCATATGTGCTTTAAGATTATACCCGATATCAAAGCTTCTTTCAAAGCTTTTAATATTTTCACCTGTTAGTCCTGCAATTAAATCTATGTGAATATGCATATTTCCTGAAGCAACAAGCTTTTCAATATTCTTTACAAGCCTTTCGGTATCAGTTTTCCTATTGATAATTTTAAGCGTTTCTTCATTAAAGGATTGCATACCTATTTCAAGCTGAAACAAGCCTTCGGGGGCAATTGATAAAAGATGATAAGTTTCCTCAGTAAGAATATCACCTGCTATTTCAAAATGGAAGCAGACGTTCTCCGGTATTGCTCCTCCCCTGTTTTCAAGAATAAAGCTAATAATTTCATTAGCACGTTTTGAATTTGCATTAAAAGTTCTATCAACAAATTTAACGGTTTTAGTGCCACTGTTTGAAAGCTTTATAATATCATTTTTAACTCTATCTAAATCAAAAAATCTTAAGGGTGAGCATCTACCCGACAAGCAATAAGCACATCTGTAAGGGCAACCTCTGCTTGTTTCAATATAGCAAATTCTGCCCGAAAGATTTTCAAAATACTCGTCAATATAAGGACTTACGGGGGTGCCTATGTACTCTTTTTCATCATTTATGATTATTTTATCGTCTAATCTATAAGCTAATCCTGCTACGTCAGAATAGTTTTCGCAAGCTTTAATTTTATTAATTAATTCAGGGAAGGTTTCTTCACCCTCACCGCAAAGCACGTAATCGACAAAACTGTATTTATTTAACACGTCATCGGCTCTATATGAAACCTCGGGTCCACCTACAATAATTTTACATCTGAGTTTTTCTTTAACTAAAGAACAAGCTTCTATCGTTTTTAAAACATTCCAAATATAGCAGCTAAAAGAAACGACGTCGGGCTTTTCAGCAATAATACGAGAAGCAAACTCATCAATATCACCGTTTATTGTAGCCTCCATAACCTTGAAATCAACGTCATTACCGCAATAAGCCTTAACCCCTGATGCAAGGCACCAAGGAGCTAACGAAGAATGAATATATTTTGAATTAAGACAGGCAATTACAACTTTCAAGGTTTTTCCTCCGACAATATTTGTAGATATATATTAGCACATTATACTCAAAATAGAAACACTATTTTTGCTCAAATTTATCTTGTAATTTTTTTATTATATGATACAATTATTAATGTATAAATTAAGGTGCAAAAAGCATCCTTTGGAGGTCTTAATTATGTTAAAAATCGGTCTTGTTGGTGTTGGTGGCATAAGCGGTGCTCATATTCCCGCTTGGGAAGCGATGGAGGGTGCAGAGCTTGTAGCTATTTGCGACATTCGTACAGAAAGAATGGAAAAATATCCTGAAAAAAGACATTATACAGATTTTGAAGAAATGCTTAATAACGAAGAATTAGATATTCTTGATATCTGTCTTCCCACATATCTTCACGCAGATTTTGCAGTTAAAGCCATGGAAAAAGGTATTAACGTTATCTGCGAGAAACCTATTTCATTAAAAGAAGAAGACGTTGAAAGAGTTTACAGCACAGCTGAAAAGAACAACGTTAAATTTATGGTTGCTCACGTTTTAAGATTCTGGCCCGAATACGAGCTTCTTAAAGAGATTTACGACACTAAAAAATACGGCAAGCTTCTTTCAGGTACAATGATAAGATTAGGCGGTTATCCAAAATGGAGCTGGGACGGTTGGATGATGGATGAAAAGAGAAGCGGTCTTGTACCATTTGATTTACATATCCACGACCTCGACTTTATGGTATACACTTTCGGCGAGCCTAAAGTAAAATATCAGTACCGTTCAAAGCTTCCTAAACAGGATTTTATCAGCCTCAGCTATGATTTCGGTGATTTCACAATCAATGCAGAATCTTCTTGGTATGCAACCTGCTACCCCTTTACTGCTGAATTCCGTTTCCAATTTGAGGATGCAGTTGTTTCAAACGAAAACGGAAAAATGGTAATCTACTTAAAAGACGACAAGAAAATTGACCTTTCTCAAGAGGCTGAGGGTGACACAGGCAGCATCAATCTTCCTAAGAGCGATGCTTATGCAAACGAAATTAATTACTTTGCTGACTGTGTTCGTAACAACAAGCCTGTTGATAAATTCAAACCCTCTGAGCTTGAATGTGTATTAAAAATACTTAACAATTTATAATTTTTTTAGTTTTTCAAAGAAGTCTAAAGCAGGAGACGTATAATATGGCTAACACAGCTAAAATAAACAAACGTTGGTTTTATCTTGGAACGGGCGTTTTTGCTATGCTTTTTTCAGGTGTTTTATATGCCTGGTCTATTTTAAAAATCCCCTTTAAAGAAGTATTCGATTGGAGTGACTCTTCACTCGCATTTAACTTCACTCTTACAATGTGCTTTTTCTGTTTAGGTGCATTTTTCGGCAGTCTTATCTGTAAAAAAATCGGTCCTAAAATCACATTGATAATTGCCGGTGTATTAGTTGGCATAGGATTTGTCGTGACGGGTCTTCTTAATGCTGATTTATTATATCTTTTATATTTCAGCTATGCAATTTTAGCGGGTACGGGTATCGGTATTTCTTATAACGTTGTCGTTTCAACTGTTGCAGCTTGGTTTCCCGATAAAAAAGGTCTTTGCTCCGGTTGTCTTATGATGGGCTTCGGTGTCAGCACCCTGCTTTTAGGTAATCTTATAAGTATGTTCTTTGAAAATGAGAGCATCGGTTGGAGTAAAACGTATATTGCTCTTGGTATTATTTTAGCTATTGTTCTCATACTTGCAGGTATAATTCTAAAAAGACCATCGCAGGATACAGCACTCCCCGCCCCTAAGCAAAGAAAGTCGGTTTCAAAAGAAAGCTTTGAAGCAAGAGATTTTTCAACAAAAGAAATGCTTAAAAGCTTTACCTTCTGGCGTGCTTTCGTTTGTATGGCATTTATTACAGCGGTTGGTAATTCTGTAATCAGCTTCGCAAGAGACCTTGTTATTTCAGTTGATGCCGCCCCTGCTCTTGCTACTACTTTAGTTGGTGTGCTTTCAGTTTTCAACGGTTTTGGAAGAATTCTTACTGGTGCTGTTTACGATGCTTTAGGCAGAAGAAGGACTATGATAGCCGCTAACATTCTTACAATTGTTGCGGCCGGTATGACACTTTTAGCGGTTCAGATAAATTCGCTTCCCGTATGCATTATCGGTCTTTGTCTTACGGGTATGTCTTACGGCTCATGCCCTACGGTTACCTCTGCTTTCACGTCATCATTTTACGGTCAAAAGTATTTCTCAACAAACTACAGCTTAACAAACTTCAACTTAATTGTAGCAGCGTTTATCGCTTCATTCAGTAATTCCTTGCTCATATCAAGCGGTAGCTATATTTCACCGTTTGTTATGTTGCTTATTTTAGCAGTTGCTGCTTTAGGTCTTAACGTTACAATTAAAAGACCGTAAATAAAAAACAATATAATTCCCAAAAATCAACGCCCCAATTTGCACATCCGTTACAGATTGAGGCGTTAATTTTTTACTACAATATCTTTAATTTTACTTTGACCCTTTATTTATTCACTCATACGATATAAATAAAACCGTTTTTTATTTTTGATACAAATTTGCCTGTTGCTTTTATAATTACCGTAAAGTTCTCTATCGGCATATTTACTATTTATATCTCTTTATGATAAAATACACCAAATGCAGTTTAGTAGGTGTTAAGAATATGAACCAAAAGTTCTCTATGTTTTCTAAAAAAGCGTTAAAGTATCGTGAACTTGCTGATGAATTCGAAAAGACGGGATACTTAAGAACGATATACAAGTGTAACGAATTTGTAATCGTTTTTTTATCAAATTGTTGTTATTATATTATTTATTATGATTCGGGTTTAGCTGTAAATATAAGACCCGATGCTCTTTTACAGGTAATCGAAAATCCGAAAAGGACCTTGAAAGCCTTTCGTAAACTTCCCCCGAAAATAAAAGCCAGGACAGGATTTTACATTCATTCAGATAAAATTGAAGAAGTATTTATCAGAGTAAAAGAAATTATAGCAAAACAACCGGAAATAGCTTGTTATTCACCTGATATGGAAAAAGAGGTTTTTGATAAATACGGATATCCTGAAAATCTTTTTGGGGAAAACAAATAGGATAAAGTATAACTCTACTTGTTTTATTATAGTTAAAACAAGTAGAGTTTTTTAGTTAATTCAAAACAAGGATATTTATATTGTATATTTATTTTAACTATTTAACACGTAAAAGCTTATCAACTTTTTTTACTGCACATGCTAAAACGGTAGACAAGAAACAAACCAACAACGGATGAACTAACGCCAAACAAACAGAATAACCTATACCTATTTTAGCATAAATATACCATAGATATTTTGAAACAGTAAAATGAATTATATAAACAAACGTATTGCACGAAGCAATAGAAACAATTGCTTTCGGGCATTTAATATTTGAATATTTAATAAAAATCAGCATCATTGCTATCATAAGGAAGAATGAGCCAACATACAGTTCGTTCTTACCAAAAAACTTTCTTGACAGCAAGGTTAACAAGATACCGATTGCACCAAAAACGAAAATAAACCGGCTTGATAATTTTTCAAGCTTATAAACATATTTTTGAGCAATTAAACCTATAACGAAGAACGGGAATCCCATTAAAGCGAAATTGCGAATATAATAATATTCTATAGCTACACCAAATATTGATAGACCCTCTGCAAGAATAAAGTGTAAGACAAGACAAGCTATAGCAAAAGCAAAAATTATTTTTTCTTTTACTTTGTATAACGTTAAGAAATACATAATGGTATATACATATATTAATGCTAACAAATACCACAAATGAATTGAGTATAGCGCGTTGTTAAACAACAATAAATTCAGAATGTTTTTTATATTTAAATACAAACTAAAATAATTTGTTACAGCTTGCACATCATTATTCAATAACAATAAAATTATGTCAAAAGAAACGCAAAACACTACAGAAAAAACAAATAATCTTAAAAGATATACTATTCTTTTCTTGATTTTTTCAGGAGTTATTCCGTAAGAATAAAAACCGGTTGCAGCAAAAAAGAACGGAACAGCACATCTGGCTAACGCATCAGTTGCAACACTAAGGCTACCATAGGAAAACACGTGAATATAAACAACCATATACGATGCTAATAGTTTTAACAAATCAAGCATATCGTTTCTATTATTTTTCAAATTCTCACCACCAAATAGCAATGATCTTTGCCGATTAGCAATTACTGAAAATAAAACAGCCTACAAGACTATAATTCCACAAAAATATAACACAAATTAGTCAAAAAGTAAACACAAAACAAACACGTTCAAATTTTAACCAAAAAGCAAATCAAACGCAAGACAGAAAAGACAACTAATTATATTTCGTTTATTTAACGTTTTCGAGGCGGGCCTCGAGATTTTGCTGTCGTCTTTCCTCAAGAGCTTTTACAATTTCTTTATGTTTTTTACCCGAAAGCTTGTAGAAAAGCATTGGTATAACCGCAAGGAATGAGAATATAGCAGGAAGAATTGCAAAAAGATAAATCAGACTTGCTTTAGCTTCTAAGGGTATAAGCTCGGGTGTATCCGCAAACTGCTTATATCCAACGTAAATCAAGAAAAGGTTTGTTATGTAGGTTGTGCAGTTTCCGAGAATTCTTGACAATGTACTCTTCAAAGCACTAACAGTCGCTTCGTTCCTTTCGCCGTATTTATATTCACCGTAATCATAAACGGACATCTGAATAAGCCCGGGTATAGTGTTATAGAAGCCTGTTGTAAGACCGTGAATTGCATACCATAAAACAACGCTTATAAAAATCTGTTGGGGTGTATGGGCTTCGTAGGGGTAAACCGAAAGAAACATTGCAGTATAGCAGATACCCGTTCCCAGCTTCATACCGATATAAAGAATTTTATCATCGACCCATTTTCTAATAATCGGAGCAAGGAAAAGCGAAAGACCGGTTGTTACTAAAGATGCTAAAGATGCAAAGGAAAGCAAAGCGGCGTAGTTACCGTCAGAATACGTATAAGCGAATTCAATAGGCGTACCTTCAAAGAATTTAATAACGAACTGCTCTGTTCTGAAGCAAGCAATAAACGCATAAGTCATAAGACCGTAGCCAACAGACATACCGTGACCGAGAATTTCGGAAAGCATATATAACATCAAGGGCTTGTTTTTAATAATATTTTTATAAACAACTCTGAGCTTTGGTGCTTCAACTTTTGGTGGGTCGGTTATACGCTCTTTTGTAACAATTATATTCCACAGGGTTAATGGGATAGCCAATAAGGTTACTACACCGTAGCCATAGAAATATCTTTCTGCTTCTGAAAGATTGGGTAAAAGAAAAGGAAGAAAAGCCGCAATATATGTACCGCAAGAACCGATTGATGAGGAAAGAATACTCTCAATGGCGGCAAGGTATCCCCTCTCTAAATTATTAGTTGTTCTGCGGGCATTAAGAGCAGTTAAAGCAGCATTATAAAAAGTGCTGAAGGCATCATTGAGAAAATAAAGCAAAACAAGATAAGCAACCTTAAAAGCGTCACTAATGCCCGGGAAATAGGCTTTAAGTGGCAACGCTTGTAAAATCACCACAAGGTTACACGGGATAATCATCAACATAAGCCAAGGCTTAAATCTACCCCATTTACCAAAGGTTTTGCGATTCTTATCAAGAAAGCTTGAAACTATAACGTCGTTTGCAATATCCCAAAAGCCAAGAAAGAATACAATTGTGCTATAGGTTGCAAATGCACTTTCACTTAAGCCTAAAAAGGTGGAGGCAACAAGACCGCCGAAAAAGCCACTCATAGCAGTACCGACTTTTGAAACGGCAGTGCTGGTACTAAAAGCCGCATATTCCTTTAACGTTATCTTTTCATTAACGTTAGTTGCTAAATTGTTTTTGAATTTGCCCATACTGCACCCCTTGATAAATTTTTGATATATCATAATATCGCTATAATCATAACACAAATGCTTCAAAAAGTAAATTCACACAGTATAAATCCCCTTAAAATATAGATAATATCAACACAATTTGTAATTTAAGGAGAAATGAATATATGAAAGCAACAGGGATTGTGAGAAGAATTGACGATTTGGGAAGAGTTGTTATACCCAAGGAAATTCGTAGAACGTTGAGGATTCGTGAGGGAGACCCTTTACTGACAACATTGACACAATTTGACAGATTTTGTTGGGCGATACATAGTGTGGCGAGAAGATATAACGCAAAAAGAAAGCGGAGTGAAGTCCACTCCGCCCCATATTTTAGTGTTTTTCAGCCTTGTGTTTAGCTAAGGTCTTACCAGCTTTACTTTTTCCTTTTTTTGAAGAACTTTTCGAAGCTAATATTTTACCTGCCTTGCCAACTTTACCACCATGATGTACTGCCATTTACATTACCCCCTATGAGCATTCGGACAGCAAATTGCACATCCATCTGCATCTTGATAATATGTTCTTGCTTTTCTTACTGCTTCAACTTCGTTTACACAATATCCTAAAGATATTCTGTTTACAATACCAAGCTTGTTAGCGTGTTCAAGAGTATGAACTTCGTGATGAAGTCCAGGATTTCGAGTTTGATTATTGTTTACAATATAATAATTTGACATTTTAATCAATCCTTTCCGTTGCAATACGACAACTTAAAAATTTTGTTAATTTTTACTAATAGAAAAATCGAAAAGGATGTGTTATACTTTTAATATGCATATGTGAGGTGTACAACACACCCAAACTAAAGAAAACATCTTATGATTTATTGCCCTAAATCATAGGATGTTTTCTTTTTTAACACAATCATACTGCTTCACCTCACTTAAAAACATAAACTGCACATTTTTCTAGTGCTTTATCATTATAACAAAACTAGAATATTTTGTCAACTTCGACACACAACATCTTGTGTCTTATTGATTATTTTTGTTTAATTTGTCAATATATTGCGTTTTTTGTCAAATTCTGTCAAATTTATTTAAATATTTTTAGCAACTTATTGTGCCAAATTGCTAATTCTCGCTGTTGTTTAATTTCACTATAATATCAGATTACTAAAAAATGTTTACTTAAACAAAAACAGCAGAGTGAAATAGACCCCACTGTTTTTCCTTACTATGTAGATTCAAGTATATATGCACTACAAAAGACATCTTCATTTTCTAACAAAACACAATTGATTTCCGTATTCTTTAGTTCTTTGAACACCTATGCTTTCCCAACCTGGAATAATGTTACGTAAAGCAAAACATATCTCATTTCCCAATTTTCGTGAACCTTTCGATTCTATTCCAAGTGCTTCTTCACAAATCATAGGAACACAAACATTATGTTCCTGTATATTTTCTAACCAGTTGGAAATCTGCTGTATCCCTCTTACTGTTAAAACTTTTCCGTTATTTCCTTCCAAAACAACACATCGCATTTCCCAACCTACTTTAGATACTGTAACAATACGTTCAATATCTATTCTATATTTTTTCATCCATATAGTTGCTTTCTTAACTAATTCTGTTTTATTCACAACCTCTATATTACGTTGATTCGACCAGATTAAATAATCATCATAAAGTTTATCATCCGAAATGAAATATTCAGAATATTCTTCAAAAACTAATTCTTTGAAAAACGATGAAATGTCAGTAGTTGAAACAATTCTCGCACTGTTCTCATGAGTTTTATCACAAACATAAACATCTTCTCTTTTTGCAAAACTAAGTATCTTAATCTGTTCAATGATTTCTTTATGATTTCGTGACTCTATTTGATATGTCAGCAATAGTTCTTTTTTTATAATGGGATAGTCTTTTTCTCTAATATATTTTCCATCATTTAAATAATAAATTGTTCCGTTGATTGTTTTTATTGAAAATTGCTCAATAATTTTATTTGCAATATCTGTACTAATAACATTTGTCTTTCTTTTTTGTTTTTCAACTTTTTCTATAATATCTTCTTTTGCACTATGTAGTACTTGAGTATTGTATCCAAATTCATCTTCATTTGACCTGTTTTCAAGTATCAATTTGCTCTCCAAACATTTTGCTTCGCTTTCTGATAATCCAGCTGCTATTATTTCATGCTTGAAATTTATCCATCCAAAAGTTTGAATTGCTTTATAAAATTTCTTTTGAGTTTCATATCCTGCGCCCTCATTCCAACGAGCATTTGGCAAATTTTTTGTTATGCCAATATACACCTTACCATTAGGTGCAGTATGTTTATACACCAAGTGAAGTTCAGTACTGTACAATGTTTCTTGAAGTTTTTCCAATAATTTTAACTTTAATTCAATGCTTTCTATTGCCGAAAACACATACGAATCTTTACAATTAAAATCATTAAATTTACTTTTAATTAAATCGATATCATTCATTGAAACCACTCCTTTGATACCTCTCACAAATATATTATACCACAACAAAACTAAAAAGCAAATTCACACAGTATAAATTCCCTTTAATCACAAATACTAACAACATAATTTGAGTTTAAGGAGAATGATATATATGAAAGCAACCGGGATTGTGAGAAGAATTGATGATTTAGGAAGGGTTGTTATTCCTAAAGAAATCAGAAGGACACTTCGTATTCGTGAGGGAGACCCTTTGGAAATATTTACTGCAAGTGATGGGGAGGTTATTTTTAAAAAATACTCCCCTATGGGTGAGCTTTTGCAGTTTTCGGGGCAATATTCCGAGGTACTCAGCAGGACTTCGGGGATGCCCGTTCTTATTACCGACCGTGACCACGTTATTTCCGCCTCGGGAATTCCCAAAAAAGATGTACTTGAAAAGCACTTATCAAAAGATGCCGAAGAATTAATGGAAAACAGAGAAAGCTACGTTAAAAAGAGTAATTCCGATGTATTTTATCCCGTTGATAATTCTGATTTAGAAGCAGCTCTTGTTTTTCCTATTATTGCTTCGGGTGATATCGGTGGCGGTGTTATTTTCCTTTCTGATGAAAACAAGTCTATCCCCTCTGAAACTGAAATTAAGCTTGCTCAGGTTGCGGCTGCTTTTCTCGGTAAACAAATGGAAGAATAATCAACTTGTAATGCGCAATTCTGTACCACCCACCGCTAACGCGGTCCCCCCTCCTTTTTGTTTCACAAAAAAGAGGGATAGGCTTCGCAAACCTATAAATAATAAAATAAGGACAAGTACACAAAATAGTTTTATTTGATTTGTGCAACCCTACAAAACCACTAATCAAATGATTTTATTCATTGTAAAACAACACTTCTTATGTTAAAATAAACTTGTGAGTTTATGTGCAGTTTTTAACGTAAGAGGTGATTTTTTGGCATCAAGAAAAGAACGTACTGAGGCTTTGGCTACAAACTTAAATATATACGTTAGTGATGCTCATATTTTCACTTCTGACGCTATTGTTCTGGCAGACTTTTGTGCACCGCGTCATAAAGACAAATGCTGTGATTTAGGAACGGGTAACGGTATTATTCCGTTATTATGGTTAAGAGATTACAAGCCTGCTGAAATTGTAGGTGTTGAGCTTTCGGAAAGTGCAGTTAAGCTTTTTAGCAAGACTCTTAAAGAAAACAATATTGAAGATAAGATTTCAATTGTTCATAACGATTTAAGAAAGCTAAAGGGCGTTTTACCAAATGAATATTATGACATTGTAAGCATTAACCCGCCCTATAAAAAGCTTGGTACAGGTATTGTGAACGACGGTGAGGATTACAAAAACGCCCGTCACGAATTCACCTGCACTCTTGAGGATGCGGCGAAGGCTGCCTCTACCCTGCTAAAATTCGGAGGTAGATTTTGCATCTGTCAACGTCCCGAAAGGCTACCCGATATTTTTGCGGCAATGAGAAAATACAAAATTGAGCCTAAATCTATGAGAGAGGTTATTCAAAGAACAGGAAAAGAGCCTAACCTCGTTATAGTCGAAGGTAAAAAGGGTTCTGCCCCCGGCTTCAGAATAAGAGAACCGCTTATTATTGAAAATGAAAACGGAAAATATTCGGAAGAAGCCGAAAAGCTTTTTTACGGTTATAAATATAAAGAAATATAAATTTTTCGGAGGGAAAACCAATGGCAAAAACCAAAACCGACAAACCCAAGCAAGCAGGCTATATCGGAAGCAAAGAAAAATGGGCTTTCGCTATAGGCGGTTGCGGTCAGGGTATGATTTACGCGATGATGTCAAGCTACATAAGTGACTATTACGTTAACGTGCTTCATCTTCCGCTTATGTTTGTTCTTCTTTTGATGCTCCTTGCCCGTGTATGGGATGCTATCAATGACCCGCTTATGGGTATGATTGTTGACAGACGTACAACAAAAAGAGGTAAATTAAAGCCTTATATTCTTTATGCGGCAGCACCGATAGCAATTTTCACAATACTTATGTATTTAAGCCCGAACCTTGATAAAACCTCTTTAATGGTTTATTCTGCTATCGTTTACGTTGGCTGGGGTATGCTTTACACAATGGCTGACGTTCCTTTCTGGAGCCTTCCTAACATTATGACCCCTAAGGCTGACGAAAGAGGTAACGTTTTATCCTTCGGTAAAACTATAAACGGTATCGGTTCAGCTGTGCCAGAGGTGCTTTTCCTTATTTGCGGATTTGTTATTCCGATTCTTTTCGCAGGTAGCGACCCTCTTACTCAAGAAAAGAGAAAATATCTTTTAATGGCTATCGTTACTGTTGGTATAGGTATTATTCTTTACACAAGAACTTACTTTAAGGTTAAAGAAAGAGTTGTTATTCCGCCTAAAACGCGTAAACCCGGTGAGCCTACTACACTTTCAAGACTTTTTAAATGCAAGCCCCTTATGCTTGTTGTTGCAATGGGTGTGCTTTCAAGCGGTAGATATATGGTTCAGGCTGCTGCTATTCACGTTGCAAGATACGGCTTCTATATCGGTCCCGACCTTGCTACACTTACAGCGGACGAAAGAATTGCCGCCATATCTCAAAGTGTTTCAACAGTTAAAACCATTTTCCAGGTATGCGCTATCGTTGGTATGTTTGGTGCAATGCTCTTTATGCCCGCTCTTATGAAGAAATTCCAGTACCACAAAATCGTTATCACAACCTGCATTTTAGGCTTTGTTTCCAGCATTTTCACAACCCTTATCGGTTGGTTTGCTCCCAGCGAATATTCACTTTACGTTTGTATCCCCTTTATCATCATTTCTTGTATTCCTTTAGGTGTTATTAACAATATCTCAATAGCTATGATTGGCGACTGTCTTGACTATATGGAGCTTAAAACAGGCTTCCGCGACAACGCTCTCGGCTCAGCTTGTCAAGGCTTCGTAAACAAGTTAGGTAACGCTTTTGCTACTTGCGGTATCGTTTTAATGTATATGTTTATTGATATTGACCCCGCTCAAATGCTTTCATCAACCGCTGTTATCGCAGCAACAGAGCTTTCAAAAACACAGAACTTCGCAATGTTCTCCCTTGTTTCAATAGTTCCCGGTGTAAGTATGCTTCTTTGTGCTATTCCTATGTTCTTCTACAAAATTGACGGTATGAAGCCTCAGATTGAAAAAGAGCTTGCAGAACGCAGAAAACAAAGCGGTGTTAAAATTGATGAGTAATTAATCCCAAATTTTTAAAGAAGGTTATTTAAATGAAATACGATGTTGTAATCGTAGGTGCCGGTCCCGCCGGTATATTTACAGCTCTTGAAATGAGAAAGCTTGGTTCTAAAAAATCAATTCTCATTGTTGAAAAGGGTCAACCCGTTGAGAAAAGAAGCTGTCCTAAAGCTAAAACAAAGCAATGCGTAAACTGTAAGCCCTATTGCCATATAACTACCGGCTTTTCAGGTGCAGGTGCGTTTTCAGACGGTAAGCTTTCATTAAGCTACGAGGTTGGCGGCGACCTCCCCTCTCTTATCGGTGAGGATTTCGCTCAAGAGCTTATTAATTACACAGACAAGATATATCTTGAATTCGGTGCTGACGAGCATATTGAGGGTATAAGCAACGATAACGAGGTTAAGGAAATACGTAAAAATGCTATTCAAGCAGGCTTAAAGCTTGTTGATTGCCCCATCCGTCACCTTGGCACGGAAAAGGCACAAACTCTTTACCTTGAAATTGAAAACCATTTAAGAAACAACAACGTTGATATGATGTTCGGTTACGAATGTAACGATATTCTTATTGAAGACGGTGTTTGTAAGGGCGTTTTTATCAGTAAAGGTGACGACAAGCAACAAATTGATGCTGACAAAATTGTTGTTGCTACCGGCAGACGTGGTGCAGATTGGCTCGAAAAGCTTTGCACAGAGCACGGCATTGAGCATCAGGCAGGTACGGTTGATATCGGTGTCAGAGTTGAGGTTCGTAACGAGGTTATGGAAAAGGTTAACCGTGTGCTTTACGAATCAAAGCTTATCGGTTATCCAAAGCCCTTTAAAAATAAGGTTCGTACCTTCTGCCAGAATCCCGGTGGCTTTGTAAGTCAGGAAAACTACGATAACGACCTTGCGGTTGTTAACGGCCACTCTTACAAGGAAAAGAAATCAAACAACACAAACGTTGCTATTCTTTGCTCTCACAACTTTAACCAACCCTTTAATCAGCCTATTGAATACGCTCAAAAGGTTGGCGAGCTTACTAATATGCTTGGCGCAGGTCACATTCTTGTTCAACGCTACGGCGATATTCTTGACGGTAAAAGAACATGGCCTAAAGAGCTTGCACAGTCAAACCTACGCCCATCACTCCCCGATGCCGTTGCAGGTGATATCACGGCGGCAATGCCTTACAGAGCGATGACAAACATCATCAACTTTATTCAGGCAGTTGACCACGTTGTACCCGGCTTCGCATCAACCGAAACACTCCTTTACTCCCCCGAGCTTAAGTTTTACAGTAATAAAATTAAAATGGATACCGAGCTTAACACAAGCGTTAAAGGTCTTCATTGCTTAGGCGACTCATCCGGTTGGACAAGAGGTCTTATGATGGCTTCTGTTATGGGTGTTTTAATGGGTAGAAAGATTGTTGAAGAAGAATAATTCATAAAAATCACCTCTCGTTTTTTAACGAGGGGTGTTTTCATATTTCGCATAATTCGGTGAAAAATATAATATATTTTACAGGAGGTGCGAATATGGTTTTAAATTTCGATATTAAAAAGCTTTTGAAAAACGTTGCTATTCCCGTTTTGGTTGGTGCATTAGCAGGCTTTCTTACAAAAAATGACGTAAATGAATTTATGGAAACTGCTAACAAGCCTTTCTTTATGCCACCCGGTTGGCTTTTTCCTGTTGCGTGGACAATTCTTTACGTTTTAATGGGTGTTGCGGCTTATTTTATTGATATTTCAAAGGCTATAGATAAAGATAAGGCTTTACTCGTTTATTATGCTCAGCTCTTTTTTAACTTTGTCTGGAGCTTTATCTTCTTTACCGCAGGGAAATATTTATTTGCTTTCGTGTGGATAATAGTTTTATGGTTATTGATTTTGCTGACAATAATCAAGTTTAAAAAGATTGACACAAGAACGGTTTTATTGTTAGCCCCCTATCTTGTTTGGGTTACCTTTGCCGCAATTTTGAATTTGAGTATTTATATTTTAAACAGATAAAAACAGCCGAAAGAATCAAAGTTCTTTCGGCTGTTTAAATTATCGCTTTATTCAGTTTAAAGTGAATAAGGGTTGTTCTTTATCGTAGTTTGAAGTCCAGATATTAATCTCATATTCTTCGAAAAGCTCGGGAATTGTAATATCCTTATCGTCAAGCTCTTTTTGTAATTCTGCCATTGAATATGAATCAAACTTGCAACGAATCATTTTAATATTATCATACTCGGTTGCCATAAATTTCCAATCAAACTTCTTTCCGCCTTTTTCAAAGCCGAAGCAAAGGAAATTATTTTCGAAATTGTTGTTAAGTGCTTTGTAAGCATCTTCATCAGCAAAATAAATATCAACCCAAATAAACTCATCTGCTTTTGTAACATCTACAGCTTTAACACCCTCTGCAAGCTCAGAAACGTCAGCAGGGGTTTTAGCATAGTTTTTATTGTACTCTTCGCAGGTTATTGAGTAATTACCAATAACAGTTCTACCTACGCCGTCATTTGTTTTATGCTGAAGATAAACGTTAAAATCAAGCGAAAAAATGTTTTTATTAGTTACAGTAAACTGATCGGTAAGAGCTACTACGTTTGCAAAATCATCAAGCTTTGACAAGGTATATTCAACGCTTACACCGTCGCTTAAGAACTTAAGCTCACCGGGACAACCAATCTGAGAGCCGTTATTTACGTAGAAATAAAACACGGGAACGACGTCAACAAAAGAGCCACCGCCTGCAAAATGAGCATCAAGAAGGGTTTCTTCATCATCGAAAGTAACTGTAATCTTAACGCCGTCATCAGTCGCTTCTGCTGAATATTCTTTAATACCGCTTACGTGCTTTTTAATTTTTTCAAGCTCAATAATATTGTCCTCAGCGGGAGCCGAATCGGTTGTTTCAACCTCTTGAGTTGAAGCTTCAGTAGTAGATTTAATTTCATCAGCTTTTTCTTGAATAGCAGAAGAAAGAATAAATGTTACAGCTACTATAACAATTACCATAATCAATATAAGACCAAGTAAAAAAGGATTCTTCTGCACCTTATATGAAAAGCTTTTTTTATTCACATCACTCATTGTTTTCCTCCGTAGCCTTTTGGCTTTCCCTTGCTTTTTCAGCAGCTTCGCGTTCTTCCTTTTCGATTTTTTCGGCTTCACGACCTGCTTTTTCAGCCGCTTTTTCTATTTCTCTTTTAGCTTTACGTTCCTCACGTATTTCCTTTTTAGTGGCTTGAGGTGCGGGAGGCATATCCGTAAGCTTCATAAAGTCAATTTTTGCCATTCTTGTTTTGGGTAAAGAATCGAGAATAGTAACCGCACTTGGTCTTGAGAATCTCTCAAGCTTGTTATCGCAATATTCTTTAATGCATTTACACATCTCATCGGGGTTGTCGGTAGGCTGAACGAGAGAAACAAATAGTTTTATAATCGGCTTACCGTCAACGTAACCCTGAACTGCACAAGCCTCGTTGATATAATCGAGCTTCAATACCTCTTGCTCAATATCGTTAGGATAAACGTTGTAGCCTGAGATGATTATCATACGCTTCTTTCTGCCGGTAAAGAAAACGAAGCCGTCTTCATCCATATAGCCAAGGTCACCCGAAAGAACCCATCTTCTACCCTTTTTATCGGTATAAACGCCGCTATCCTCACTATCAAAGTAACCAGCCATAACAGTTGTACCTGAAATAACGATTTCACCGATTGTATTGGGGGGAAGCTTTTTCTTCTTTTCATCCCAAATTTCAACGGTCATACCGTCGAGAGGCTTACCGATAGAGTTTTCTTTGTATGATCCTTTGATATTTGCAGTACAAACAGAGCTTACCTCAGTAAGACCGTACCCCCTATAAAGCTTACCCTTTGCATTATACTTTTCAAGGCGAGAGTTAAAAGCATTAAGGAAGGTATCGCTTATAATGTCGCCACCTGCCCATAAGAGACGTAATTTTGAAAGATGAGGACCGTCAAAATTTGAGGCTTCATACATCTTTTTGAACATATTAGGTACACCGACAATATAAGTGATATTGTACTTTTTAATAAGTTTATTTGCTTTCTCAGCGGAGAAATTCATCATCGGTATACAAGTGAAGCCTGCACACATACTAAAATGCATAACAACACCCAAACCAAATGCATGGAATAAGGGTAAAACCGCTAATGAGCATTCAGCACCGGGAGCGTGAGGAGCATCGAAAAAGCTTAACTTGTACGCCAACTCATTTAAGTTTTTATTAGTTAAAGATATTGTTTTACTCTTACCCGTTGTACCGCCACCGTGAAGATACACAGCTATATCATCACCGTTATTTTCGAGCTTTCCTGCTCGGTGATTAAGATGACAAATTGTATGATACGATGCTGTATTAGATGACGGAGTTTTTGACTTAACCTTAACCTTTTCAAAAAGCTTGAATGCCGGTCTTGTTAAAGGCAAAGCATAATCAGAGGGTGAGCAAATAATTGTAAGTCTGTTTCTTTTTCTGAACATACTCACATATTTTTCCATAAGAATATCAAAAACAAAAATCGCTTTGGATTTAGCTGTTTTTAATATTTCCTCTAACACATCGGGCGGTGTAAGAGGATGAACGATATTGGCAATAGCACCAATACGGTTAATTGCGTAAAATGCCGCAAAGCTTTGAACGCAGTTGGGAAGGAAAATTGTAACAACGTCCCCCCTTTTAATACCTCTGCTTTCAAGATAACCTGCGATAGACTCAATATCGTTTATAAACTTTTTCCTGCTTATGAGATTACCAAAGCTCTCGGAAACGTCGTACACACCGAAATCTTTAGTGCACTCAAAGAAAAACTCATAACAGCTTCTGTTTTCGGGTTTAATCATATCAGAAATAAATCCTTTCAAAACATATTAACTATACTATTTTATAGTTTTATACCGTTATTGTCAAGTTTGACAGCTTTTGTTTTCAGTTTCTTCATAACTTGTAAAGAAATAATCAACAACAACGGGAATACAACTGCCGCAAACACGCCTTTTTTCAAATCATCATTTAAAATACCCGTTGCAACGCCTACAACGGTAGGCCCGAAGGAGCAACCGAAATCCCCTGCTAATGCTAAAATTGCAAACATTGCAGTACCGCCTCGGGCAAAGCTTTCGGATGCAAGTGAAAATGCACCGGGCCACATAACACCAACAGAAAAACCGCAGATTGCACAACCGATAAGTGAAAAAACAGGGTTACCGGAAAAGGCAGCTAAAGCATAAGCAACTACGCACAAAATTGCACAAGAGGTCATATATTTATTTAAATCAGTTTTCTCACTGATTTTAGAATATAAAATTCTTGAAGAGCCCATAGTTATTGCGAAAAGACTTGGTCCGGCCAAATCACCTACAGTTTTAGAAACCTTGAGGCCCTCTTCAGCAAAAGCTGATGCCCATTGACTCATACCTTGCTCAGATGCACCCGCACAAACCATTATTACTATAAACAGTAAAAACTGTTTCGATGAGAATAGCTGTTTTAATGTCATTTCCTGTCCCGCTTCAGTTAAGGTTGCAATCGGAACTTGACTGAAATAGAATGCATTCAAGAAAGGTATTATTGCCCAAATCACAGTTAAAATACGCCAATTATCGATACCGAAAATGAAGAAAAACAACGTTGAAACAAGCACAACGAAAAGATGACCCCAACAATAAAATGAATGTAAAAGGCTCATTGCGGCTTTTTTGGCTTTAATAGGACAAGCTTCAACTATGGGGCTAACAAGCACTTCTATAAGTCCACCACCTGTTGCATATAAAAGAATGGCAACAATAAGCCCTGAATATGCATTGGGGAAAATGTCAGGAAATATACCTAAACCTATTATTCCTAAAGAAGAGAAAATCTGAGCTGCAACTATACATTTTCGGTAACCGATTTTATCTACAGCTTTAGCCGCAACGATATCTATAAACAGCTGAAATAAAAAGTTAATTGTTACAAGAGAAGTTATTTTTTGAAGAGATATACCAAACTCATCACGGAAGGTCAAAAATAACAGTGGCGCAAAGTTGTTAACTATAGCTTGTACAACGTAACCGAAATAGCAAGCAAACACCGTATGATTATAATTGTTTTTTACATTTAATCTACCCATAAAGAATCACCACACAGCTTATTGAAAGCCTCACAAATTCATTGCTTTAGCATATCATACTAGAGGTCGGTTTTCAAGGAAAAAAGTGTACATATTTACTACAATTACCAACGAAAATTGATGAATATTCAAAAAAAGTGAATGAAAATTCACCAATTTGCAGAAAAAACTGCAGTTTTTTGTAGAAAACTGACTACTTTTTGCAATAAAATTTAAAATAAAAATACTTGTTTTTTATTTAATGTTACAATATTTTTTCGCTGTAAAATATTTTATTGCAATTTACTTTTTTAGGGTTTAAAATGTTTGACATAAAAATAGTAATAGATAATTTTACTGCTATTCTTACATATTTTTTAAGGAGTGTTTACAATGAGTTACATACAAAACACAATCGATGCAGTTGCAAAGAAACACGCTAACGAGCCTGAGTTTGTTCAGACTGTTACCGAGGTTTTAAATTCACTTACTCCTGTTATCGAGCAGCATCCCGAATACGAAAAAGCAGCTTTATTAGAAAGAATCGTAGAGCCCGAACGACAGATCACTTTCCGTGTTACATGGGTTGATGATAACGGTAAGGTAAACGTTAATACAGGTTACAGAGTTCAGTTCAACGGAGCTATAGGTCCTTACAAGGGCGGTCTTCGTTTCCACCCCTCTGTTTACATCGGTATTATGAAATTCCTTGCTTTCGAACAAACCTTCAAAAACAGTCTTACAGGTCTCCCCATCGGTGGCGGTAAGGGTGGCTCTGACTTCGATCCCAGAGGTAAGAGTGATTCTGAAATTCTCAGATTCTGTCAGGCATTTATGACAGAGCTTTACAGACATATCGGTCCCGACGTTGACGTTCCTGCAGGTGATATCGGCGTTGGCGGAAGAGAAATCGGTTACCTTTACGGTCAGTACAGAAGAATTCGCGGCGCTTTCGAAAACGGTGTTCTTACAGGTAAAGGCCTTTCTTACGGCGGCTCTCTTATCAGACCTGAAGCAACAGGCTTCGGTGCTACTTATTATACAGTTGAAATGTTAAAGCACTTCGGCGAAGATATTAAAGGTAAAACATTTGCTATTTCAGGCTTCGGTAACGTTGCTTGGGGTGCAGTTAAGAAAATTACAGAGCTTGGCGGTAAAGTTCTTACTATTTCAGGTCCTGACGGTTACGTTTACGACAAAGACGGTATCAGCACAGATGAAAAAATTGACTTTATGCTTGAAATGCGTGCATCAGGTCGTGACAAGGTTCAGGATTATGCTGATAAATTCGGTGCAGAGTTCTATGCAGGTCAGAAGCCTTGGGGTGTTAAGGTTGACGTTGCAATGCCTTGCGCTACACAGAACGAAATTGGTATGGAAGAAGCAAAAAAGCTTGTTGAAAACAACGTAAGCTACTATGTTGAGGTTGCTAACATGCCTACAACCAACGATGCTCTTGAATATCTTAAAGAAAACTGCAAGGCTGTTGCTCCCTCAAAAGCAGTTAATGCCGGTGGTGTTGCTGTTTCAGCTCTTGAGATGAGCCAGAACTCAATGAGATACTCATGGACCGCTGAAGAGGTTGACGCAAAGCTTAAAATGATTATGAAAAACATTCATGACAACTCTGCAGCAGCTGCTGAAAAATACGGCTACGGTTACGACCTTGTTGCAGGTGCAAATATCGCAGGCTTCATCAAAGTTGCTGATGCTATGATGGCTCAGGGTATTATCTGATTATTTAATTAATTATACAAAGGACAACAAAAACATTGGTTTTTGTTGTCCTTTTTTCTTTTTTATTTGTGCAACTGCACTTAAAACAATGTTATTTTTTTGTTAAATGAAACTAATTTTCTAAAAAAGTAAAATTTTCCTCCAAATTTATTTACTACTTAATATTTTTATGATACAATAGTTACGGAAAAGTTTCGTTTCCCTCTCCTTACTTTCACATTAAGAAAGGCGGTATTTTAATGTTAAGGTTTTTCAAAACAAAAAAGGGTTTTACATTAGTAGAGTTGCTAGTTGTTGTTCTTATAATTGGAATTACTGTTTCCATTGCAATACCATCTTATAGAGCTTTTGCAAAAAATGGCCGTATAAGAGTTTGCAGTGCTAACCAGAGAACAATTATTTCTATCGTAAGAAACTGGTGTATTGATAATAAATACAATGATAATTTTGATTTCGCAATTGCTTCTGATGGCACAAAAGGAACGATTGTCGGTCATAGTTCAACACTTTCAAAAGATCAAATAATTCTTTTAGAATCTGATGTTTTTGATAATGATATACTTTTTTGCCCGGGTAACGGAACAATAATTATAAAGCTACAAAAATCAGATGGCACGACCCCCAAAATCAAGGTTAGTTGCACCGGTGGCGATGACGGCGATTGCCATATTATGAAAAATAAGTAATTGTAGTGACAACAAGTAAAAATTAAGAGTAGGCTCGAAAGAAGACACTCCGTAAGGAAGTTGTCTCCTTTTGGCTTTGTAATTAATCATAATGGCGGCAGAGAGTTTTTAACCTTCCTGCCGCCGTCATTTTAGTCGTCATCTTCCTCATTAGACCAACCGGATATGATATGCAATTCGCCTGAATCCATATCCATTGCCATATTATCTCCCATCCTTATCAATAAATCCCCATCAGAATCTATTGCCATATTGTCAGATATAGAATAAGCAAAATCGCCGTCCTCATAATCAAAAAAATGTTTACCCATAATTTTCCTCCTATTAGTATTTATTGAAATGGGGTAATTGAGAAATTAGTGCTTTTATTTCAGTGTCACCTGTTTCTACATCAGCAAAAATAATCAATTCATAAAAATCTTCATCCTTAAAACTTTTCAAAGCACCAAGCTTATTACAAATATAACAACTACTAAAATCTATATTGGCGGCTTTCTTTTGGTTATAGTCGATACCAAATTTTAATATTGCTATTGCTTGCTGTTTATATTTATCTAAATGTTTTAAAGCATAGCTCAAACAGTTGTTTATTATTGGATTGATTGAGTGATATGTGATTGACTCGATCTGTTTTTTTCGTTTAGCACTATTGCTTAATTTAAATACATAAGGTTTTTCTTCAAATATTGAATTGAATATATCATTATTATCTAATATTAATTCTAAGAAATCATTATCGGCAAAAATACAACTACCAACATCATAGTATCCACAAGTAAAAAACATATTATAGGAATCATAAATGCTATTAAATAATTCAACGTCCTTCATACTTGCTACAAGACGTGCAAATTCTATACTATTTTGAAAATTAATCCAAGTTATCCCCGTATCCTCTCTGAATTCAAACTGATTAAAATACCATTTCAATTTTATTCCATACTCTTCATAAAGATATCTCACACCATTAACCGAATGATATTCAACTACATAATCAAGAAAGGTCTTGCCAAATTCATCTGTTTGAGTAATGATAGATTTTCCGTCAGTTGCCAGCAATAAATTAAATTCATTTTTATATAATTGTGGATCATCTAAATATGCATAATATCTAAATCCTTTGTTAAATGGTACATTTTCTTTTTCTATAGGCAATTTATACGCATCTTCATCCATCAGTCGTGCTAATGAAACGCCGAATATTTTTTCTAAAGGAATAATAAATTCATATTTAAGCGGTCTTTCACCTTTTAACATTTTTGAAAAGTTAGATTTTTCTTTATTTGCAAATTTGTATGCTTCTTGACCTTTGACACCTAATTCGTGTGCAATATTCACCAACAAATGACTATACTTTTTTATCCCTTTTAAATTCATATAATGGTCGATGTTTTTCTTCAAATTATTCACGGCTTGTGCCTCCTTTTTTACATTATAACACATCTCGTTCTAAAACGGTAGTCATATCAGACAACTTTTGTTGTCTTTTTTGATATTATCCAAAAATCAAGATAAAAATTTACGGTCAGATTTGACAACTAAACAAATCACCTACTACGCAACCATAAAGTTTAAGTAGATCGTAAAACGCGCCTTTTTAATAGAAACTGTGCCCACGAAATTCCCACTGACATCTTTTCTCAGAGCATCCGAGAAAGTGTCATAGTGGGTTACACACTTTGAAAAGGTGTGTAACAGAAAACGGCATAGCCAATGGCTACACCGCTTAACGAAATCAATTATTCAGTTTAGATACAAGAGCCACCTTGGGGCACCTTCCTTACGGAGGGTGCCCCAAAACCTACTCTTTTTTGTTAGTTATACGTTTTTGAAGTTCCGGTTAGAGAATTTTGATGAAATTGAGGAATTTGTGAACCGAAGCTGTACAACGGTACTGCGAGGTGAACAAAGCCTCAATTTCGCAAAATTATCAACCAATTTCCACTGTACCGTCTTCGTAAACTTTAATCTTATCCCCTGTTTTAACTGTGTTGAGGAATTCTTCACCGAGGCAGTCGATTGTGGGCATAGGAGTATCTGTCCAAACTGAGCCGAGGATTGCACCTGCAGCTGCAAGAGAGTCGATATGCTCTGAGAAAAGCATACAAGCAGGACTTCTTTCCATAACCTTTGCACAGTAAAGAACCATACCACCTGTTGTTGAGCCGATTGTCTGAGGAAGGCAAAGAGCTGTACCAACCATGGGTTTTTCATAGATATCGGTGTTATTCTGATCACCGCATTTTGCTTCCTTATCACCAAACTGAAGAGCATTCTGGAAGGATGCTAATGTGTTGAATCCGCCGTGTGAAACAAGAGCTGTAGCTTCAACTGTACCCGGTACTACGGGACGACCTTTAAAAGTTTTCATCTTATTTTGCCCCCTTTGTGATTATATCAAGAATCTCTTCACTTGTGTAATAACGTGAAGTTGTATATGTACGAAGCTTGTTTGAGTTTGTAATAACTCTACCCTTCTTTGCAACAGGGTTATTCATATACATAAGAGGACAAATATAACTAAGAGTTACACCGGTTGCTGCAAGCTTTGCGGCATACTCTGTTTTATTGAACTCATCGCATACTGCGGGAGCAGCTGTAAATACGGTAGGAACTGAAACCTTTTTCTGACCGTTCTTTTTAAGACCTTCAACAACGTTGTCAGTCCACTCTTTAAGCTGCTGAAGAGAAAGATGAGGACAACCGATAAAGCAAAGCTGAGGAGCCTTATCTTTGTCTTTCCACATAACAGGATAAGAATTTTTAACTCTTTCAAGCTCTGCATCGTCAATAACGTAAACCTGAGCATTATCAGCGATAAGGCTTTCACCCATTTCAACTGCTTCAGGAGTAAGACCGTCAATATGGTAAAGACCAACAGCACCGTTAGAAGCAGTTGCAGCACCGAAATCCTTAAGGTATGCTTTTGCATCATCGTCAAGCTCTGTGCCTATCCAATCAGTAAGGCCTTTAACGTAAGGAACGTCTTCCATAACCTTCATACCGATTGCGCTACCAAGAACCTGTGCTTCGGGTTTCTTTTTACATTTAACTTCAACAATCCATGTTGCTTTTCTTCCTTCATCAGTAACAAGACCGAAGTAAGGAACATAGCCGGCTATTGAACCGAAGAGCTCAATAATACCTGAGTTACGGTTACAACGAGCACCAAGAACAGAGTTAGCGTAAACAACTGCACTTGATTCTGCCCATGAAAGAATGTCACCTTTCTTAGGAAGGTTACCAACTTCATTCATATAGCAAGTACAAGTATAAGCATCATCGCCTACAAGACCTAACTTTCTGAGCTGTTCATCATAGCTATCCTGCTTGGTGTACATAAATTTGTTAAAAACAAAGTTCTTAATAAAGTTTGAAGGTACCTTGGGATCAACAGGTTTAGGGTCAACAGAGAATTTCTGTTTTGATTTAAGACCTGCAGCGATAAGCTGATCCATAAGGTCGTAAACGGGTGTCATAACTTTAAGACCGAAGCTTGTAACAAGGTGACCCATTTCGCTTGTAACGGGAACCATTTTTGTTGCTCCGAAAGCCTCACCGTACATGACAAGAGTTTTCATAACCTTTGCCATAGTCTCCCCTTGTTCGCCATTAAGCAAAGCGAGCTGTTCGGGAGTTAATTCCATTTTGTAGTCCATTATATTCATCCTTTCTTAAAATTTGATATAACGGCAAATTTTTGCACTTTTTATTTTAACATATACCGACAAAAAAAGAAATAGTTTTTGTTAAATTTCTAACTATTTTTATAAAGAATAAAAATATTAAAAAAACACTCCATCGTCTTACAACGACAGAGTGTAAAATTCATATTATTAAAAAGTCTTTTGCAGAAACAAGGACACCGTTAACTTCAACAACCGAGGGATTATAATTTACGTAAACAATCTTGTTGTAATCGTAGGTTATTTTATAAACGTTTGAAACAACTTGCTCATGTGAAGTTATTTCCATATCCATCAACGGCATCATACGTTTAACAATAGAGTAATATTTAGCAGTTTGGGAAGCATACACACCGTAGTCAAGTGAATCATTCCCCTTATGAGTAAAAACAAATGATGGCGAAGCACCGTATTCCACAGCCTTGAGAACTGTATCAATTCCGCTTTCGGAAACGTTAACAGGACTTGTTCCGTAGCAAACGCTACCGTGTAAAACCATTTGTAATAAGGGCACAGAGGTAACGCCGTTTTCACCGTCAATTGAAGCTTTTTCAGGTACAGTAAAAACCGCATCAGCCTGCTTCATAAGATAAACAGACGGATTTGTAAGCATAAGACCGCCACCAACGCTTAAGGAGCTTATTTTCTCTTTAAGGTTATCAAGTGCTTCCTGCCTGTTTACGCCACCTTTTACATCGGTATAAAGGAAACGCGATAAATCGTTAACACACACGTTACCAGAATTAACCTCACTCATCAGCTTATACACGTCAGAGATGTTGTTATTTACATTTTTATAGGGTGAAAATACATATTTAAAAGAGGGTTTATTAAGGTAAACTCTTAAATCATCATAAACGTCAATACCTTTGTTCATATCTAATGAATTTTCTGCAGAAAGGTTAACGTCGTACCAAACAGAGCTATTCTTTTCGTTTGCAATGTTACAAAGAGAGTTGTAATCATCATTTGAGCCTATATTTGAACTAAATTCATCGAACTCAGAAGCGGAGGTATTAAGACCTTTTTCTGCACAACCCGTTAATCTTAACGCAACACTACGAACGCCCTTCGATTTTAAAAGCGCTATGATTTCGGAAGCGTTTTCAAAGGTTGTGTAAACGTCCTTTTTACTACCGTTTTCGCTGCAAATTGCGGTTACAAAGAACGGCATATCGGTAAATTTGCTACTAAACTCTGATGACAAATAATCGCTCTTAACAAGATAATCCCTTGTAAGCGATGCAACTGTATTATAATTAACCAAGCCTTTATCTGAAAGGTTGTAGGATTGAATAAGCTCGCCTTCGTAGGTTTCACCTTTTACCGTTTTACCTTCCGACTCACCTATAGAAGTCACGGTAAATGTATTATATAAATCACCGCCATTATTTTTAAAACGGTTCATAGTAACACAAGAAAGAGCATCACCGCTTTCAATAATCACAGTTAACAGCGTTTTATTCTTTGTGAAAGCGTAGCACGGGAGATTAAATCCACATGAATATGAATCAAAGGTAATATCACTTCCGTAAAGTGTGTATTCCCTGTTAATATCTTCATCGATGAGTGCTGTAAGATTTACTTGAGCACCCGAACCGTCAGGTATTGTGTAAAAAGCATTACCAGCAGGCTTACGAGTTGAAAAAAGACCGGGTAAAACACTGATTTCTTCCACACACCAACCATCCGGTAAAACAACCTCGGACAAATTAATTCTTGATTTTATAACGTTTTCTTCAATATAAAATGTAAGAGGTATAACAGAAAGTGAATCAGAGCCTTTTTCTTTAAAAAACTCGTAAGAAAGAGTCAGCTTATTGGCTTTCTCTTCAGTAATTGAAAAGCCACCTAAAGCAACACTGTTATCATAGCTATTAAGGATATGAGAATTGCCCTTTCCATCACATAAAACAACGTTTAAAGTTGCTGAAAGAAGGCTTTTTGCAGCATCGGTTGAAGAAGAATTATAGACGTCGTTTGTTGTTTTATTAAAAAAAGCAACAGCACCTGTTTTTTCATCAATACAAAGAACAGTATTGCCAACAGAAATATATTCTTTAAAGCTATTTGAAAAATCAATTCCTTTTTGAGTATCAGAAGTGTACGAAATTTCTTTTCTTTCAAGCACAACGTCTGAGGGAATTACAAGCAAAGCAACAATAACCACAATCAAAACAATTGCAGTTACAGAGAAGATTATTTTATTTTTCTTGCTAATTTTCATATAAACCGCCATCCGGACAACAAATAATTACTGAATATATTATCACAAAATGACATATAATGCAACCGATTAAATTATGATTGCAGGTTAAAAAATATTAAACTAAATGTAAACATTAAATATTTGTTGTATTTAATTTGAAAATACTCTTGTAAAATTCTTTAAATTAGTATAGAATAGTACTAATATTGTGTGCCTTGGCACACTAAATAGAAAGCAAAGGATGAATTTTATGGCAAACAACGAAATCAAAACCAATGCCGAGATTTACCGCGAGCAGCGCAAGGAACGTCTTGCTAAAGCTGCAAAGAAAAAGAAATCCGGCAAGGGCGACAAGATTATAAGAGTTCTTGTTAAAGCTCTTTGTATCATTCTTGTTGCAGGTGTAGTACTTTACGGTGCAGCAAACATGCTTACAAAGGTTTTCTGCTTACCTCAGAAGCTTATCACTGTTGCAACATACGGCGATGAAAAAATCACAATGGCTGAATACAATTACTATTATATGAGCCTTTACAATCAGATGGTTTCTACCGTTAATCAGATTGACTCTTATTACGGACAAGGCTACGGCTCATATTACACAGGTTTTGATACTACTAAGGACCCTGCAGACCAGAAATACACTGCTGAAGATGCACCCGAAGGTGTTGAAACATGGGCAGATTATTTTAAAGTGACAGCTCCTGAAAAGGCATTCCTCCAGGCATCTGTTTACAAAGAAGCTATAAGCGAAGATGCTAAAGCAAAAGGCTTTGAGATTACAGCAGAAGATCAGAAAACAATGAACGAGGAAATTGACGAGATCTTCACCGAGCTTACAACATACGCTGAAAACAGTGATTTCTCACTTAGCAACTACATTTCAAAAACTTGTGGTGAAGGTCTTACAGAGAAATCATACAGAGAGCTTCTTGAAAGAGATTACACAGTTCAGCTTTATCTTACATGGTATCAGGAAAACATTGCTGATAACGTAAGCGAAGATGACGTTAAAGCATATTACGAAGAGAACAAAGCAACTTACGACTATGCTACAGTAAGACTTTTCTCAGTTTCTTATGCAGAGGCTTCAGAAAATGCTGATGAAAATGACCCCGTATATACCAAAGACGAAGCAAAGACTCGTGCTGATGATTTCTTAAGCAAGATTACTGACGAAGCTTCCTTCGCTACTCTTGCAAAGGAATATGCTCTCCCCTCTCAGGCTGATAACTTTAAAGAGGATACTGCTACTCTTGCTAAAAACCTTACAAAAGCAAGCGTTGAAAGCTCTTCAAAGAGCGTTGCTGAATGGGTATTCAGTGCAGACCGCGTTGTTGGTGACAAGGCTGTAATTGATGATGCAGATACAGAAGCATATTACATTGCTTACATGGTTTCAGTTGCAGCTCCCGATAAAGGTACTGCGGGCGCAGCTGTTCGTCATATTCTTGTTCAGGCTGATTCAACCAAACAGGATACAGAAGGTAATGAGGTTGACCTCCCCGCTGACGAAGTTGAAAAGAATTTTGCAGAAGCTAAAGCTGAAGCAGAAAAGATTCTTAAAGAGTGGAAAGACGGCGAAGCAAATGAAGCAAGCTTCGCAGAGCTCGCAACAGAAAAGACTGATGATACAGGCTCAAAAGAAACCGGCGGTCTTTATGAAAACATTACTTCTACAAGTAGCTACGTTCCCGAATTCCTTGATTGGGCTCTTGCAGACCACAAGGTTGGCGATACAGGTATTGTAAAAACTGATTACGGTTATCACATTATGTACTTTGTAGGTGCTGACGAAACTGAAAAATGGGAAGCTGACGTTCGTACAGCTATCGCATCTGAAAAGTTTGACGATTATACATCTGACCTTATTGACGGTATCACAGATAAAATTGATCGTAATGACACCGTAATTAACTACTTTGTTAAAGCTATTGAAAAACAGATTACAAATGCAGTTTCTTACAAGTCATCATCAACCACAACATATTAATTAAAAATATAAAAATAAATCCTTGAATTCAAACGAATTCAAGGATTTATTTTTTTGAAAAAGCTTTCTGCATTTTGATAAAAGAGCTTGTTTAAAAGACTTTCGTTATAGCCTTTATTATTCAACCAACTATATAAATCAGCTAATTTTTCCACACTCGAAAGCAAAGGGTTAATTCTACAACCGTCATAGTCGCTACCGAGTGAAATAACGTCTTCACAATCCATTTCAAGGAATGCATTTAATTGTCTGTCGATTGCATCAAAGCCTGCTGCATTTTCATCTTCAATAAAATCAACGTAAAAATTGATGCCGATAATGCCGTTTCTTTCTTTGATTAACCTTACCTGCTCTTTAGTGAGGTTTCTTTTCGGTGATTTGTAAGTATTTACAATATCAATATTTGAATGACTTGCAACAAAGGGTTTTGATGAAACCTCTATAAAATCAAAAAAGCTTTCTCTGTTAAGATGAGAAACGTCTAAAACTACACCTAAGTTTTCTGCTTCTTTGATAAATTCTTTTCCGTAAGGTGTTATACCACCCTCTGCGAAAGCGCCACCGCCGATTTCATTGTTAGCGTTCCACGTTAATGTTATAAGGCGTACACCTTTTTCGTAGGCAGAATGAAGACCTTTTATACTGCCACCGCAACCCGAAGCACCTTCCATAGCAAGAATTGCTTTTATCGGCGTTTTCTTTTCACTGTTATAATAAGATATCAAATCATCATTTTCTTTAATTTGACTGTGATAAAAATCAGCAACGTTATTAAAATAAGAAAATGCCGTATCCCCTCTTAATTCGTCGGGAATCCAGATTGCAAAAACCTGGGTGTGCTCCCCGATTGATTTACCTCTTTCTAAATCGAGATGAAGTTCATTTTTTCTTAAACTAAAAGATTTTTTGTAGCACTCGCCTATTGTATCGCAATGAAGGTCAAAACTTTTCACACTGCACCTCAAAAAGCATTTTTAATATGGTTTATTTCTGACAGAACTGTTCCGTTTACGAGAACTTCGATTATGTCATATCTGACCTTATTCTTAATTTTAAATTTATTTATATAGCTAGCCGCACTGCTTTTAATATTTTCCTGCTTTTTAATATCAACCGCAGCTGCAGGCGGAAGCATTCCACCGACTTGACGTGTTTTCACCTCAACGAAGCAAACAATATTATCCTTTTGTGCGATAATATCTATTTCACCAGTATCAGTTTTATAGTTTGCACTCCAGATTTCGTAGCCCTCACCCCTCAGGAAACGGGCGGCATATTGTTCACCGAAAGCGCCTAATAAACTACTATTCATTTTATTTACCTATTATGTTTTTTAAAAATGTTTTTCTGTGAACGGGGCTGATGCCGTATTGTTCAATCATTTCATAATGAAGCTTTGTGCCGTAGCCCTTATGCTTTGAGAACTGATACTGCGGGTATTGCTTATCGACCTCTTGCATAAATCTGTCTCTGCTAACCTTAGCAATAATTGATGCCGCTGCAACAGACATACATTTACTATCGCCTTTAACTATTGTTATTTCTTTTACTCCCGTATTTGCATATCTGTTACCGTCAATAAAGGCAAGGTCAGGCTTAATATTAAGACCCTCAACGGCTCTTTTCATTGCAAGAAATGTTGCATTGAGTATATTAATATCGTCAATTTCCTGCTCGGTTGCCATACCAACAGACCAAGAAACTGCATCTCTTATTATATCATCATAAACTAAATCTCTTTTCTTTTCGGAAAGCTTTTTAGAGTCATTTAAGATTTCATGGGTATAGTTTTCGGGAAGAATAACCGCACCTGCAAAAACAGGACCTGCAAGAGGGCCTCGCCCCGCTTCATCAACACCGCAAACTACTAAATACCCTTCGTTATGGGCATTATTTTCATAAGAATAATCAAGCATATTTACACACCCTAAAAAAATAATCCAAAGGCACAAAACCCTTTGGATTATTTTAATATATTTATTCAGGAAATTCAAGAGAAAGTCTACCGAGTTTGCCACCGCGATACTCATCTAGAAGCATTACTGAGGCACGCTCACAGTCAATCTCACCGCCGGAAATCAACATTCCTCTTTTTCTGCCAATCATTTCAAGGATTTCGTAATCCTCTTTATCATCAAAGCCCGTAATTTTAAACCTTTCTGTTAAACGGTCACTATAGCCGTTTCTGAGCACATTAATTAATCTTACTGCTAAGGTTTCACTATCGAGTATCTCATCCTTAACGGAGCCTATAAAGGCTAATTTATCGCCAACCTCTTTATCCTCAAACTTAGGCCATAAAACGCCGGGAGTATCAAGAAGCTCAACACCGTTACCAACTGCAAACCAACTGTTAGAACGGGTTACACCGGGTTTATCGGCAACCTTGGCACGATTGCGACCTGCCATTTTATTTATAAAAGAGGATTTACCTGTATTAGGTATACCAACAACCATAACCCTTAAGGGCTTACCCACCATACCTTTGTCAGTATTTCTTTGGATTTTATCCTTCAAAACCTCTCTGACAAGAGGAAGATAAGCATTTAAGCCTTTACCCGAACGGCAATCAACAGGCAAAGCATACATACCGTTTTTCTTATAATACTCTACCCATTTTGCTGTTGTTTTTTCATCAGCTACGTCACATTTATTAAGAAGAACAATACGAGGCTTTGAGCCTATCATTTCCGCAAGCTCCGGGTTAGAAGAGCTTAAAGGAATTCTCGCATCAACTATTTCTGTCACCAAATCAACAAAAGGCAGGCTTTCTTTGATAAGCCTGCGCGTTTTTGCCATATGACCCGGGAACCACTGTACTGTTTGTTTCTGGTAATCACTCATAATCGTAAATATCAAAATCGTTAAAGGGTAATACCCTTATAACTGCCTTTCCTAAAACATATCTTTCATCTAACGGACCGATAAGCTTTGAACGGCTGTCAGTTGAGCCGTTACGGTTATCACCCATACAGAAAAGCATTCCTTCGGGCACTGTGTAAGGAAATTCAATATCATCCAATTTAGGGATAATGAACTGCTCTTTTTTATAAGGCTCGTCAATAGGCTCGCCGTTTACATAAACAATACCTCTTGCGAAATCGATATCAACTGTTTCTCCGCCCGTTGCAATAACTCTTTTTATAAGAGGCTCGTTAAAATAGTTGGGCTGAGTAATTACGACGATATCGCCTCTTTCATACGAGTCCTTCTGCATTGTAATTAACCAATCGTTTTCCTGAAGAGTATTTGTCATAGAGGAGCCTACAACACCAACAAGGCGGAAAGCGAAAACAAACACCAAGGCTATAATGATGAATGAAGTCATAACAATAGACAACATATCATACACCATTAAATTAAACTTTTTCTTATCGTCAGTTTTTTTTGTTGAAAATCTGATTTCTGATACTAACTCCTCTTCTTCAAAGGCTTTGTTTGAAGTTGTATTAATATCAATTATTCTTTCATCGTTATTCATAATCATTCAACCGTCCAATTACCTAATGGGAAAAATCTGAATAAAACCTTACCAACAATTAATCTTTCGTCTACGCAACCAACCTGAGTAGAACGGCTATCAAGAGATACACCTCTGTTATCGCCTAAAACAAAAACTGTACCCTCGGGAACTGTTAAAGGGAAAGCAACGTCAAACTGTTGAGTAGTAAGCTCATCAGTATAATGCTCTTCAATACCGTTTACGGTAACAACGCCTGTTGTGAAATTAATATCAACAGTATCACCGGCAACAGCAACCACTCTTTTAATAATCGGCTTTTTCAAGCCCTCGGTGCTTGAAAGAACAACTACGTCACCTTTTTGAGCTTTATAACCCATAGTTGAAACAACAACCTTATCGCCATCCTGAAGAGTAGGCTTCATAGAGGGGCCGTCAACACTGAAAACTCTGAACATAAAAGTAAACACAAGAGTTATTACAAAAAAAGCTGCAATAATTGCTTCAAAGATTTCAAAAACATTTAATTTCTCGTTTGTTTGTTTAACCTTTTTCTTGGTGTCAACCTCATTATCTAAGGTTAAATTGTATTCTTCGGTTTTACGCACACCGTTCACCTCTGACTAATATGTATAGCTTGAGTAATATTATACACCTATATTACACGAAATTAAAGTACAAATTGTAAAAATTTCGTATAGGGTAGATTTTTAGATAAACTTTTCAACTCTAAATAAGAATCAAGGGCAGATATAAAATCTGCCCTAACCTTTCGGCAATAATTAGCCGATTCTTTCCTTAACCTTAGAAGCCTTACCAACTCTGTCGCGGAGATAATAAAGTTTAGCTCTGCGAACTTTACCGTAACGAACAACTTTAACAGCTGCTACGTTGGGTGAGTGAACAGGGAATACTCTTTCAACACCTACACCGTATGAAACACGACGTACTGTGAAAGTTTCGCTAACACCGCTACCTCTTTTTGCGATAACTGTGCCTTCGAAAGCCTGAATTCTTTCTCTCTCGCCTTCACGAATCTTAACATCAACTCTAACTGTGTCACCAACGTTGAAAGCGGGCTTCTCAGCCTTAAGGCTGTCCTGTGCAATAAGTTTTAATGCGTCCATAATAAACCTCCGATTTTTTTCAAGCGTTCTTGCCTAAAAGGTAGCGGACCGCCAGCTTTAATGTTGCCATTAACTGCCGTTGCCCGAATAAACGGTAACAACGCACACATAGACTTGATAATAATATCACATAAGAAAGCAAAATGCAACTGTTTTTTTAATTTTTTTAAATTATTCCTAAATATTCGAAGGCTTCTTTATTTGTGCAATATAAAACGTTATCTTTACCGCTTATATTACGACAAAAGTCTTCGAGAAGCTCCCATCTGTTTTCTGCATCAAACTCGTAGCTATGCCCCCAGATATATAATAGTTTTACAGCATCGCTATCATCATTAAAAAATGCTTCAGTAACGTTTGTGATTTTATCGGTATCTTTTGTCAGACTTAACGTCGGATTAAATAAGTAAATATTTTCATAGCCTTTAAAATCAAGTGTATTGCGAATTGTTCTTGCATATTTAATTCCCGTAGAAGCTTTTATAACGTTTGCTACAAAATCGTTGCTATTCTCTCCCCCTCCGGGATACGCCATACCCACAACCTCGTAGCCAACTATATCTGATAAATTCAAGCGGTCAGTTTCTACCTGATATATAATATCGTTAGCAGTAAGCTGAGGAAGAAAAGGATGGGTTAACGTATGAGCAGCTACCTCGTGAGTGCTGTAAATAGACTTAACATCGTTTTTATTAACCTTATTATGCTTAACGGTTTGACCTAAAACGGTTAACTCACCATCTTTACCGAACAACTCGGAATTAAGGTTAAACGTACACTTTAAACCGTATTTATTGAGAATTTCAATAAATCTTATATCTTGTGTAACGCCATCGTCAAAGCTAAAGGTAACTATCTTTTTATAATCCATTAAAATCACCAAAAAAACCTTTCTTACATATAGATTATATACGTAAGAAAGGTTAATTTCAATATTAAACTGCGGGAATAAATACTATTTTTAAATCTTCCGTTGTTTCTCCCGACAAATCATTTTCTTGTGCTATTGCATTGACGGTTGTATTATATTTTCTTGCAATTGACCAGAGGCTCTCTTCTTTTTCAGGAAAATACACGGTAATTGCATTTCGTTCTTTTTTTACTTGAATCTCACTTTCGGTTATATCGGTAACAGCATCAAGAAACAAGCATTGGAAAACCTCTCCGCAAATTTTAAACTCAAAACGCAAATCAATACAGTTTTCGCTTTTCTTCATATAATCAAGAGAAAGCAATTTCACATCAGGTGAACATTTCGTATTACTGCAATAATCTTCACTCTTTTTTTCGTATCGGTAATCAATAAGCTTATTATAGTTAACTATATTCCCTGATAAATCTCTTGTTAAAACCGAAACGGAAACAGAGCCGTAAAAAACTATACTTGAGTTTTCACATTTCACGTCGCACCTTGTAATATCGCCCGTAACATCTACAATATCAGAAATATTTGCCCCCGACAAAGATAATTCTTCTTTATGAATATATGTATCCTTGATATATTCGGGTGAGCACAAGAAAGAGTAGTTAGTTTTCTTCAAATCAATACAAGAGCCTACCGAGTATGCATCCGTAATAACAAGCAATTCTTTTTCTTCCCACATAGTAGCAGATGCATCAACGCCTAAAGAAATATCGAAGCTCGTTCCTCTGCCGTCATTTTCATTTTTTTGAATAACGTCAACGGCACAAACATTTAAAATAACTTCTCCCGAAAATCGCTCTTCAAGACCGTCAAATTCAAGAATCTGATTTATAGGTAAATTATGCTTAATGCGTTCAGTTTGCGATTTATCGTCGGCGTTAACGTAGCAGATATCTACAATAGCTTCACCTTTAAGCATAATTTTATTATTAATCTTTCTTATATCATTACAAACAGCAACCGCCCTACTGCTTATAACGAAAGCAGACGGTACATTAAGCGTGATTGTATCACTCATTGCAAACGAACGAGTTTTTCGGCAACCTAAGGAAGCACATCTTACAGGCATACACTTTTCTTCAATATCAGTTTTGTCAGCTATTGCTATTATATCTTGTGTTTTTACCGTATAGCCGACAACAGAAATGTTTAAACCTGCTTTTATTTCCGCTCTCTTCGTACTTGTGGCACGGCAATTAACATAAGAAACGCTTACCCTTGCGATTGTATCGGTACACTCTGAAAATCCAGCATTTTCACAGTAGCGGGTAAAGTTTCTCTCTTGAGAAAAGCTATAAACACCGCCATCTTCTGCAGTATAAATCATTTTCAAAAGACAGGTGCCGTCAATGGTCGCTCTATCCCCTGTTACTCTGCAAGAATTTATTTTGGGCTCAGCAACCGATTTTATTATTCTTAATATCTCGGGCATATATTCAGGCATTGAAAAATCAGCTTCAACGCACTCCTCCGATATATTCTCAATAAAGCTTTCTAATAATTTACAGTCTTCGTGTTTTAATGAAATATCCATAAAATTAACTCCCTTCATATACCTTCAATGAAAGTATATGAGGGAGTTTAATCTAATATTACATACTAACCGTAAAGATTAAATCAGTTAACTTTTACAATCCAACCGAGCTTATCTTCGCGTTTGCCCCACTGAATACCTGTAAGCTCATCATAAAGGAACTGAGCAACGGGACCGATTTTGCTTTCGTTGATAACGAGATGCTCGTCACCGTCAATATATTCACCAACGGGTGAAATAACAGCAGCAGTACCTGTACCGAAGGATTCTGAAAGAGTGCCGTTTTTGTAAGCTTCTTTAACTTCATCAACTGAAATCTTACGCTCCTCAACCTTGTAGCCGTTAGCTTTAAGAACCTCTATACTGCTTGCTCTTGTAACACCGGGAAGAATGTTACCGTCTTCAAGAGAAGGTGTAATAACTGTACCGTCGATAACGAAGAATACGTTCATAGCACCAACTTCGTCGATATATTTTCTCTCAACACCGTCAAGCCAGAGAACCTGAGCATAGCCCATTTTATCTGCCTTTTCCTGACCGATAAGAGATGCGGCATAGTTACCGCCGGCTTTTGCCATACCTGTACCGCCCTTTACACAACGAACATATTCACGCTCAATGTAAATCTTAACAGGGTCCATACCGTTTGCATAGTAAGAGCCAACGGGTGAAAGGATAATAGCAAAAATGTAAGAATGAGATGCATGAACACCAAGGAAAGCATCAGTTGCGATGATAAAGGGACGGATGTAAAGAGATGTTCCGTCATTGTGGGGAACCCAATCCTTATCAACATCTACAACTGCTTTGATAGCTTCAAGGCAAAGCTCGGGGTCAATGCGGGGAACGCAAAGACGATCGCAGGTATTGTTCATTCTTTCAATATTTTTCTGAGGACGGAAAAGCTGAATGCTACCGTCAGCAGTTCTGTATGCCTTAAGACCTTCGAAAAGCTCCTGAGCATAATGGAAAACCATTGATGAGGGATCAAGCTGAAGAGGACCGTAAGGAACGATTCTTCCATCGTGCCAGCCCTGACCTTCATCATAGTTCATAATAAACATATGGTCTGTAAAGATTTTACCGAAACCAAGCTTGCTTTCGTCCTGAGGCTTAGCCTTGGGTGCGGTAGTTCTTTCAATTTTGAATTCGTAACTCATTGAAAATAACCTCTTTTCAATCAATAATCGTAACCGAGCTTAAGAGCTGTTTTGTTAACCTCAAGAAGATCCTGATGACGAGCTGAAACAACCTTTGAGAGAGGTGCATCAATATTATCAAAACCAAGCTGAGGAACTTCCTTAAGAAGCTTACCGGTGATAATCATATTAGCAAGAGTGCTTATACCCTTTTCGTTTGCAATTTCAGTTGAGGGAATGTAGTAAACATCAACGTCTGTTCTTTCAACCTTACGTGAAATAAGAGTTGAGTCAACGAAAATTTTACCGCCTGAAACAACTTCATTTTCGTATTTATCAAGAGAAGGAAGATTCATTGCAACAAGCACGTCGGGCTTACCTACGATAGGAGAACCGATAGGCTCGTCACTAACGATAACGCTACAGTTTGCTGTACCGCCACGCATTTCAGGACCGTATGAAGGAAGCCAGGAAACCTGCTTGTTTTCAAGGAGTCCTTTATATGCTACAAATTTTCCGGCAAAAAGAATACCCTGACCGCCGAAACCGGCAAAAAGAATGTTACATGTATTACTCATTATTTTGCCTCCTCTGCATAAATATCTTTATAAACTCCGAGAGGATAATAAGGAAGCATATTTTCCTCAAGCCACTGAAGAGCTTTTACGGGAGTCATACCCCAGTTTGTAGGACAAGTTGAAACAACCTCAATAAGTGAGAAGCCTTTTCCGTCAATCTGATTCTGGAATGCTTTCTTGATAGCTGCTTTTGCTTTTCTTACGTTTGAGGGATTATTAACAGCAACTCTTTCAAGATATGCTGCACCGTCAACGTTTGAAAGGAGCTCACAAACCTTAACGGGATAACCTACTGTATTAACGTCTCTGCCGTAGGGTGAGGTCTGAGTAACCTGACCGGGAAGAGTTGTAGGAGCCATCTGGCCACCTGTCATACCGTAGATTGCATTGTTAACGAAGATAACAGTGATGTTTTCACGTCTTGCAGCTGCATGAACTGTTTCAGCAGTACCGATAGCAGCAAGGTCACCGTCACCCTGATATGTAAATACTATATTGTTTTCAGGGTCTGCTCTCTTAACACCTGTAGCAACTGCCGGTGCTCTACCGTGAGGAGCCTGAATAAAATCACAAGTAAAATAATCGTAAGCCATAACTGAGCAACCAACGGGAGCAACACCGATAGTTCTACCGTCAATGCCGAGCTCGTCAATAACTTCAGCTACGAGTCTGTGAATAATACCGTGAGTACAACCGGGGCAATAATGGAGTGTTGCATCGGTTAATGTCTTCGGTTTTTCAAATACTACTGCCATTATTTGTCGCCTCCTTCGTTTACTTCCATAATCTTTGCAAGAACCTCTTCAGGTGAGGGAATCATACCGCCTGTACGGTTGCAAAGATATACGGGCTTCTTGCACTCTGTTGCAAGCTTAACATCTTCAATCATCTGACCCATATTCATTTCAACTGAAATAAACGCTTTGCATTTATCAGCTGCTTCTCTTAAAACCTTTTTGGGGAAGGGCCAAAGAGTAATAGGACGAATCATACCAACCTTAACGCCCTTTGCTCTTGCTTCAACGATAGCGTTTTTAGCAACACGGGCTGTAATACCGAAGGATACGATACAGATTTCTGCATCATCCATAAGATATTCTTCATAAAGAACTTCGTTTTCTTCAATAGTTTTATATCTTGCGAATCTTTCGAAGTTTGTTTTCTCAAGCTCTTCGGGCTTAAGGTAAAGAGAGTTAACGATATTATGTTTTCTCTCACCCTTTGTACCTGTAAGTGCCCAAGGCTTTTCAAAGGTATTGGGCTTTGTTTCGGGAAGCTCAACAGGCTCCATCATCTGACCCATTGTACCGTCTGCAAGAATCATTGCAGGCATTCTGTATTTATCAGCAAGGTCAAACGCTGTGCTTGTAAGAGATGCCATTTCCTGAACTGATGACGGTGCAAGAACAATCTTGAAGAAGTCACCGTGGCTACCGCCTTTTACTGCCTGGAAATAGTCAGACTGCGAGGGCTGAATACCGCCAAGACCGGGGCCGCCTCTCTGAACGTTAACAATAAGACAAGGCACATCGCTACCTGCGATATAAGAAATGCCTTCACTTTTAAGAGATACTCCGGGGCTTGAGCTTGATGTCATAACTCGTTTACCGGTTGCGGCAACACCGAGTACCATATTGATTGCTGCGATTTCACTTTCAGCCTGAAGAAAAACGCCGCCAACCTTAGGCATACGCTTCGCCATATAAGCAGCGATTTCAGTCTGAGGAGTGATAGGATAACCGAAGTAATGCATACAGCCTGCTCTGATAGCAGCTTCAGCAATAGCTTCATTACCTTTCATTAAAACTTTCTCACCCATTTATCTCACCTTACCTTTCAACAGTTATAGCACAGTCGGGACACATTGTTGCACAAAATGCACAACCTACGCATTTACTTTCATCAATGCAATGTGCCGGATGGTGACCTTTTGCATTAAGTTTTGAAGAGTCAAGCTCTACAATTTTTTTCGGACAAGCAGCTACGCATAAACCGCAACCCTTGCAAACATTTTCCGAAAACGTTACTTTTGCCATAATTCTGCCTCCTGTTTTAGTTGATAGATTAAACTATCTTTTTTTGTAAAGTCAGCGGAAACAGATTTTCTACTTTTCCGTTGAGATTATTTATTAAATCAGCTCTTACAGTTGTCATTTTTACAGGCAAGCCTGAAATTGAGCTAAGCTCGTTGACACTGTCGAGAGAATTTATAACGTCTTGTGCTTCGGTTAAACCACCGATATTTGAGTTGTTTACTATCGCCGTAAACTTGATGTTACAAGCGGCTTCAATTTCTTGCATTATTTCGTAAGCAGACTGAGCATCGGGAGTTAAAGGACGGTATTTATTGAAAACGAAAAGCATCTCATAATCATTTTCGTCTTTAATTGCATCAGCATACCTGCCTAGAGCATAAGCACCGCGGTCATCACCGCCAATATCCATTATCGCCTTTTCTTCGCGTTTGTCAAGTAAAGAATATACCTCTTGAGGTAAAGCGGGTAAATCAACGTTTGAGCTTGCAAACTTTGATGATATAAGCTTTATACCTGCTTCGGTAAGCTCTTCTAAGCTGTCACGAGTTCTGAAATAAGGGTTAACGATATCAAGGTCGGCAATAACTACCTTTTCACCGAGGGCTTTAAGATGCAAAGCATAGTTGACGGCAATATTTGTTTTACCGCTACCGTAATGCCCTGCGAAGAGAGTCATTCTTTTAATCTGCATCTTAATCACCTTCTTTTCAAAATTAAATTCTAATTAATAAGTACAAGGTAAACGCTCTGATTCGCAATTTATCAAAGCTTATTTCTCTGAAACCGTAATTAATAAGCGCAGAGAAATTGATGAAGCAGAGTGAGTTACGAACCGAAGCTGTACAAGGGTACTGCGAGGTGAGTAAACGCTCTGATTCGCAATTTATCAAAGCTTATTTCTTTGAATTTTGCCACTTGTTGTCTTGGGCAATTCATCTCTGAAAACAACAATTCGGGGATATTTATAAGGAGCAGTTTTCTCCTTAACGTAATTCTGGATTTCCTTTTTAAGCTCGTCTGTGCCCTCTTTACCGGGAACAAGAACGATGCTTGCTTTAACAACCTGACCTCTAACCTCATCGGGTGCAGCAGAAACGCCACATTCGAGAACGTAAGGAAGCTCCATAATAACGCTTTCAATTTCAAACGGTCCTATACGGTAGCCTGATGACTTGATAACGTCATCAACTCTACCGACGTACCAATAGAAGCCGTCTTCATCCATCCAGGCAACGTCACCTGTATGGTAGTAACCGTCGTGCCAAACCTCGTCTGTTTTTTCCTGGTCGTTGTAATAACCCGTAAACAAGCCGCAAGGAGCGCCGTCTTTAACGTTAACTACGATTTCGCCGTTTTCACCAACGTTTACTTTGTTGCCGTCGGAATCAAGAAGGCAAACGTCGTAAATAGGTGCAGGCTTACCCATTGAACCGATTTTATGAGAAGCACCTGTCATATTACCGATAATCATTGTGCTTTCGGTCTGACCGAAGCCCTCAAGAATCTGAAGACCCGTTGCTTTTTCAAACTGACGGTAAACCTCGGGGTTAAGAGCCTCACCTGCTGTTGTCATATGCTTTACAGATGAGAAATCGTATTTTGAAATATCCTGCTTAATCATCATTCTGAGCATTGTGGGAGGTGCGCAGAAGGTTGTTATCTTGTATTTCGCAAACATAGGAAGAATGTCTGCCGCATCAAAACGGTCAAAGTCATAAACAAATATTGCACCCTCGCAAAGCCATTGACCGTAAAGCTTACCCCACATTGCCTTTGCCCAACCCGTATCGGAAATTGTGAAATGAAGTCCGTCGGGATCAACGTTGTGCCAATACTTTGCAGTATGGAAATGACCGAGAGCATAGGTGTAGTTGTGGGCTGCGATTTTGGGATAACCTGTAGTACCAGAGGTAAAGAACATAAGCATAAGGTCCTTGCCTCCGGGAGCATCAGCAGTTCTTTCGTAGTGTGAACTGAAAAGAACGCTTTCCTCGTCAAAATCACGCCAACCGTCTAACTTACCGCCAACCGAAATCTTAATTTCAAGCTCAGGGCTTTTAGCTGCCGCTAAATCAACCTGATTTGCGGTATCGCCGTCTGTTGTGCAAAGAATGGCTTTAACACCTGCAGCCTGGAAACGGTATTCAAGGTCATGCTCCTGAAGCTGATTAGGTGCGGGAATTGCAATAGCACCTAACTTATTAAGACCTAAAATAGCGGGCCAATATTGATAGTGACGCTTAAGGATAAGCATTACCCTATCGCCTTTTTTGATACCTAAGGACTTGAAGTAGTTTGCAGCCTGTGCTGATTTTCTCTTCATATCCTTAAAGGTAAATTTGCGCTCTGTTTTATCCTTTGAAATATGAAGCATTGCAAGCTTATCGGGCTCTCTGTCAGCAAGAGCATCAATAAGGTCAAATGCAAAGTTGAAATTTTCTGTATTCTTAAACTTAATTGAAGTAGGTGTGCCGTTTTCATTTTCTTCAACGTCAATGAATTTTCTGTAAATACGGTCTTTTGTATCTTTAACAACCGCATTTGTTTCTTTGATTGCTTTCTCTTGACGCTGTAATTCGGGAATAGGCTCACCTGTAGGGTTAAGGACAATAGCATAGAAGGTACAGTCACCGCCCTCAACGGCAATCATACCGTGAGGAGTTGAGCTGTTGTAGTAAATACTGTCACCGGGTCCGAGAATTTCAGAGTGTTCACCAACCTGAACCTTAAGCTTACCCTCGATAACAATATCAAGCTCCTGCCCTGCATGAGTTGTAAGCTCAATATCCTTTGTTTGATTTTCTTCGCTGTATGTACTATGAACAAAAAGAGGCTCTGCAATTTTATTTTTAAAAGCTGCGGCGAGGTTATAGTAAGTCATACCGTGGGCTTTTTCAATTTTTTGACCTTTACCGGCTTTTGTATAGACATAGTTTGAAAGCTTGGGGCTATGACCCTCAATAATACTTGTAACATCAACATTAAAGGCTAACGCACAGCGATAAATGAATGCAAAGTTAAGGTCACTTTCGCCATTTTCACAAGCAAGATATTCACTTTCTGAAACATCAGTCTTTTGAGCCATTTCAGCGATTGAAAGGCCTTCAATTTCACGAAGCTCTTTAATTCTGCCTGCCATTTCCTTGATTTTAAAATCAAGCCCTGTAATTTTTTCCATTGATACGTCCTCCTATAACTTTCGGGACATTTAAAATATAAAAACCCGTCCCAAAGATAATCTTTGAGACGAGCTAAAATTACTTTTAAACCCGCGGTACCACTCAAATTGCAGTTGTTAAACTGCCACTCTCAAGGTCAGACAACCTCTATGCATTTACGCAGCAATCACGGAGAGGTTCTACTAAGCGAAATGCCTTTCTTCCTCCCGGCTCAGAAACTACAAACATCAGAAACTCTAACCTATGGCTTGCACCAACCGCCACTTCTCTGCAAGGAGAATTTACTGCATCCTTTTCTTCAACGCCTTTTTATTCAATTCTTAAGAAGAATACCACATATGCCTCAAAAAGTCAATAGAAGTTACAATATTTTTTAAAATATTAATATGGTATATATATTAAAGCTTATTTCTGATGATTTTACCGCTGATAGTCTTGGGAAGTTCATCTCTGAAAACAACAATTCTCGGGTATTTATAAGGTGCTGTATTTTCTTTAACGTACTGCTGAATTTCCTTTTTAAGCTCTTCAGTAGGCTCTGTCCCCTTAGTAAGAACAATACTTGCTTTAACAACCTGACCTCTTACCTCGTCGGGTGCGGCAGAAACACCGCATTCAAGAACGTAAGGAAGCTCCATAATAACGTTTTCAATCTCAAACGGTCCTATACGGTAGCCTGATGACTTGATAACGTCATCAACACGGCCAACGTACCATAAATAGCCGTCTTCATCTCGCCAAGCGGTATCACCTGTATGATAAAGACCGTCGTGGTAAACCTCTTTAGTTGCATCCTCGTTGTTATAATAACCAAGGAAGAGTCCGCAAGGAACAGATGAATCTGTATGGATAACGATTTCACCTGTTTCACCGTCTGCAACGGGTTTTCCGTCAGCATCAACAACATCAACGTCATAAAGAGGTGTGGGTTTACCCATAGCACCAATCTTAATATCCGTACCGTTAAGAGTGGCGATAGAAAGAGTTGTTTCCGTCTGACCGAAGCCTTCGTGAATTCTTAAGCCGGTAGATAATTCAAACTGCTTGAATACTTCAGGATTAAGAGCTTCACCTGCTGTTGTTGCGTGTTGGATAGAAGACAAATCATACTGTGAAATATCCTGCTTTATAAGCATTCTGTACATTGTGGGAGGTGCACAGAACGTAGTGATATTATACTTTGCAAACATGGGGAGAATTTTAGATGCATCGAATCTTTCGAAATCGTAAACGAATACTGCACCCTCACAAAGCCACTGACCGTAAAGCTTACCCCAAAGAGCTTTACCCCAACCGGTTTCAGAAATTGTAAAGTGAATACCGTCACGCTGAACACAATGCCAATATTTAGCGGTGATAAAGTGTCCTAAAGGATACTTATGAGAATGTGTTGCAATTTTCGGATAGCCCGTTGTACCTGAGGTAAAGAGCATAAGCATCGGGTCGTCTCCGCAAGCAGAATCTTCATCACGAACAAAGCGGCGGCTGAAAAGGCCGTATTCTTCATCGAAGCAATGCCAACCCTCTTTTTTGCCGTTTGCAACGATTTTTGTTACAAGCTGAGGACAGGTTTTCTGAGCTTCGTCGATATAATCAGTTGCGCTACCGTCTGCAGTAGCAACAATAGCTGTAACACCCGCTGCATTAAAGCGGTATTCATAATCGTGAACAACAAGCTGATTTGTTGCAGGGATTGCAATTGCACCTAATTTATGAAGACCGAGAATTGCAAGCCAGAACTGATAGTTTCTCTTGAGAACAAGAAGAACTCTGTCACCTTTCTTGATGCCTAAAGATTTAAAGTAGTTAGCAGCCTGAGAAGATGCTTCTTTTAAATCCTTAAAGGTAAATCTTCTTTCTGTAAGGTCATCAGAAATATGAAGCATAGCAAGCTTTTCGGGATACTGTCTGCCGAGTTCATCAACAATATCAAAAGCAAAGTTGAATTTATCTTCATTTTCAAATTTAATACTATTACAAACACCGTTTTCATCAACGGTTGTTTTAATGAATTTATCGCAAACAAGAGGTACGTCTGTAAAGGTTTTTCCCGCTTTAACGGTATTCATATTAGTCTGGGCAACCTTTTCATCCTCAGCCATAACCATAGCTAAGAAAAGGCAATCCTCACCGTCAACGGCGATCATACCGTGAGGAGTCGAGCTCTTGTAGAAGATGCTATCGCCCTCGTGAAGAATTTCAGTATGCTCACCAACCTGAACCTTAAGAGCACCTTTGATAACGAGGTCAAACTCCTGACCTGAGTGAGTTGTAAGCTCAATAGGCTTTGACTGGAGCTCACTTGAATACTCATATTTAACCCAATAGGGATTTGCAAGCTTATTTTTAAAATGAGGAGCAAGGTTTTGAATAAGAATACCTTCTTCGTTTGCAGTAATCTGACCTTTTCCTCTACGGGTAACGGTGTAAGCAGAAAGCTTCGCACTCTGGCCTTCAAGAAGGTCTGTAAGTTCAACACCGAATGCCAATGCACATTTATGGATAAATGAGAAAGGCATATCCTCTTTTCCCTCTTCAAAGGTTTTGTACTCTTCAAGGGAAACCTCTGTTCTTTCTGCCATTTCTTCGGCAGACAAGCCGTAAATGTCACGAAGCTCGGATATACGCTTCGCAACCTCTGCGAGTTTGTTTGTTGATGATTTGTTTAACATAGTTTATTCCTTCTTTCTAAAAGAATAATCAAAAACTCACAAATAAAAAAAAGCCCCAAACAAAACTTATGTTTTGTTTGAGACGAATATAATATCCGCGGTACCACTCAAATTGCAATATTAAAATTGCCACTTTAGGAGTCAATCAACCCCGTTGCACTAACGCAGCATTCTCGGAAAGCGTCTACTTGATAAAATCTTTCGGACTCTCAGCTCAGAAGGGATAGGTTTTGAAAACACGAACTATCGGCTCACAGCAACCGCCGACTCTCTGTAAGTTGTAATTTTCAACCGTCTTCGTCACAGCTTTTATTTGTGATATTTTTAATTTTCTAAAGATTATCACACCCCACAAAAGATGTCAAGAGTTTTTTAAAAATTTTTTCAAATTTTTTTAGACTAAAATCCAAAAAACTGTTGACAATCTTTCTGAAAGGTGATATCATTTCTCACATATTTCATATTATTAAATGCGATGAAGGAATTACGTGCTTTTGGTTTGACGTTTCAGAGAGTTGACGGTAGGTGCAAGTCAATGCGTTGCAAAAGTTCGGTCTCGTTCCGGAGCAGAGCTCCCCAACCGACTGTTCGTGTAAGGAGCTACGGATGCCCCGTTACCATGGCTACAGACTTTATAACGAGTCTTAATGAGTGACTGCTTTTTGCAGTAACCGGGGTGGTACCGCGGATTTAGTAATTCGTCCCTGAGGTCAATAGTATTTTGACCTCAGGTTTTTTATTTGCATTTATATTACATTAATATATTACTGAAAGGATGAGAGACATGAAAAAAATTATTATTTCAGACATCACACTTAAAAAGATTTCAGAGGACAGAGCAGTTTCCTTACTATTCCGTGAAAAGTCAGCTATTGCAAATTGTGCTGATGCAATTGGTGCAGATGTAATTGAAATTCCTGCAGTAAAATCACCTCGTGAAGATAAAATCATTTATAAAACTATCGCACAGAATATCCAAAACGCTATTTTTGCCATCCCCGTTGGTTTTAACACTGACGACGTTGCTACTGCTTGGGATTGCATTAAAGATGCAAAAGCACCTCGTCTTCAGGTAGAGCTTCCCGTATCTACTATACAGATGGAATATACATATCACGTAAAACAGGCAAAAATGCTTGAAAAAATCGCAGAGCTTATAAAAGCAGCTAAGGCTTTATGCTCCGACGTTGAGTTTTCAGCACTTGATGCTACAAGAGCTGATGAGTATTTCATTATCTCTGCAGTTAAAGAAGCTGAAAACTGCGGTGCAAGTATGATTACACTTTGCGATGATGCAGGCGCTTCAACTCCCGAAGATATTGCAAAATTAGTTTCAACAGTAAAAGAAGCAGTAAGCATCCCCGTTTTCGTGCAGGTTTCAGACAGAATAAATATGGCAGTTGCATCTGCATTTTCAGCTATTAAATGCGGTGCAGACGGTCTTAAATGTGCAATGGTTGGTAAAAATGCACTTCTCACCGGTGAAATCTCCGATGCCATCAACATTTGCGGTGCTCAGATTGATGCAGAAATCAAGCTTAATAACACAAAAATTCACGCAAGCATTGACGATATGCTGTCAAGCATCAACCACGATGCATACGAAAGCGGAAAAACAATAAGCGATGGTAAGAAAATTCTTATTGATGCTGATTCAACAGTTGTTCAGGTTGCTCAGGCTGCTGCAGTATTAGGATACGAGCTTTCGGATTCCGACGTTGGTAACGTATATAAGGTAATTAAGCAGATATGCGACAAGAAGGGTGCTGTAGGCTACAAGGAATTTGAAGCAATTATTGCAAGCTCTGCTATGCAGGCTCCTTCAACCTACCATTTTGAAACATATACAACTACAAGCAGTAATATGTCTGCTTCAATGTCACAGGTTACTTTAAAATGCAACGATGAAATCATTTGCGGTGTAAGTAACGGTGACGGTCCTATCGACTCCGTTTTCCGTGCAATTGAGCAGTGCATTGGTCATCACTACGAGCTTGACGATTATCAGGTACAGTCAGTTACAGAGGGTAAAGAAGCTCTCGGCTCTGCACTCGTAAGACTTCGTAATAACGGAAAGCTTTATTCAGGTAACGGCACCTCAACCGATATCGTTGCCGCAAGTATCAGAGCATATATTAATGCATTAAACAAAATCGTATTTGAGGAGGCTTAATATGAAAATCGTATTTTCGACTAAAAACGTAAGTCGTGCCTCATTCCTTGATACTTGCCGTTACGCCTTTGATTACGGTTTTGAAGGCTTTGAAATTTACGATGCTATAAAGGAAAGAAGCTCACATCACGACAGTATCTTAAGACGTGACCGTATTGCTGATGCAAAAAGAAAGCTTGTAAACAGAAATCTTACAGTTTCGGCACTTCGTATGCCTGACCCTGTTGAAAATGAAAACACTACTGCAGAGCTTATTGAAAAATACGTTAATATGGCGGCTGCATCAGGCATCGAAAACGTTATTGTACGTACAGAGATTAAAACCGACTTTGACATGCTTGACGAAAAAATGACGGGTGCGATAAAACGAGCAGAAGCTGTTGACGTTAACGTTTTATTTGAAACCGTTGGTTACCTTGCAAGAACTGAAAACGTAATCGGTATTATTAATCACTTTGCATCTGCGGCTATCGGTGTTTCATGGAACGTGAGAGGAACTTATTTTGATGCAGGCGAAACTGCTGAAACTACCATTAAAAACCTTGGTGCATACATTAAATATGTACGCCTCGGTGATATGAAGGACGGAAAGACAGTTTTAATCGGCGAAGGCGATTTAGACGTTGAAAAATTATTAAATTCTCTTTCTTCGCTTAACTACGAGGGCTTTATCTGTGCCGCTTGGAATGAAGAAATCAGCGATGCTGATATCGTTCTCACACACTTTACAAACTATATTGCATCATTAGGCCGCGAAAAGAAGGTTTACGACCGTGCATATTATAACCGTGACAAATCCGGTACTTTCGTTTGGAAAAAGTATGACGTTATAGATGCAACCTTTTCTGACGTGCTTGATACAATGGCTGAGAAATACCCCGACCAGTATGCATTCAAATACCCCACTCTTGACTATACAAGAACCTACGAACAATTCCGCCGTGACGTTGACGAATGTGCTGCAGCCTTGATTTCACTTGGCGTAAAAGCAGGTGACCACGTTGCAATTTGGGCAACTAACGTTCCTCAGTGGTTTATCACCTTCTGGGCAACAACAAAAATCGGTGCAGTTCTTGTTACTGTTAACACAGCTTATAAAATTCACGAAATTGAATATTTGCTCAAGCAGTCTGACACTCATACGCTCGTTATGATTGAATTCTGCAAAGACATTAACTACAAAGAAATTATCGAGGAGCTTTGCCCCGAGCTTAAAAGCCTTGAGCCCGGCTCACCCTTATATTCTAAAAACCTCCCCTTCCTTCGTAACGTTGTTACAGTTGGCTTTGATATGGAGGGTTGTCTTACCTGGGAGCAGATGTTATCACGTTCATCACTTATCCCCAGAGAAGAGGTTCGCAGACGTGCTTCTCTTGTTAAGCCCGACGATGTTTGTAATATGCAGTACACTTCAGGTACAACGGGCTTCCCCAAGGGCGTTATGCTTACACACCGTAACATCGTAAACAACGGTAAAACAATCGGTGACAGAATGGATTTATCAACCGCAGACCGTATGATGATTCAGGTGCCTATGTTCCATTGCTTCGGAATGGTGCTTTCAATGACATCTATGATGACTCACGGCGGTACGCTTTGCCCTATCCCCTATTTCTCACCGAAATCAGCACTTGCATGCGTAAACGACGAGCGTATCACCTGCTTTAACGGTGTTCCTACAATGTTTATTGCAATGTTCAATCACGCCGATTTTGCAAAAACTGATTTCTCATATATGCGAACAGGTATTATGGCAGGTGCAAACTGCCCTGCAGACCTTATGCGCCGTGCATCAGTTGAAATGAATATGCGTGAAATCATTTCAGTTTACGGTCAGACAGAAGCTTCACCCGGTTGTACTATGGGTGAGGTAAACGAAGACCTTGACCACCGTGTTGAAACTGTTGGTAGTGCATTCCCAGGTGTTGAATGTAAAATTATTGATCCCGAAACAGGCGACGAGCTTCCCGACGGTCAAAGCGGTGAATTCGTTGCACGTGGCTTTAACATTATGAAGGGCTACTACAAGATGCCCGAAGCTACCGCTCAGGCGATTGACAGCGAGGGTTGGCTCCATTCAGGCGATATTTGTATGAGAACTCCCGACGGATATTATAAGGTTACGGGACGTCTTAAGGATATGATTATTCGTGGCGGTGAAAACCTTTACCCACGAGAAATTGAGGAATTCTACCTTACTAACCCCAAGGTTCGTGACGTTCAGGTTGTTGGTGTTCCCGACGAGCAATACGGTGAGGAATGCTGTGCTTGGATTATTCTTCACAAGGGCGAAACAGCCGACGAAAAAGAAATGAAGGAATACGGAAATGCATCTATTGCAAGACACAAGGTTCCCAAATACTTCTTATTCGTTAAAGAATTCCCTATGAATGCTGCAGGTAAAATTCTCAAATATAAAATGAGAGAAGAGTCACTCGACAGATACAATGCTCAAAAGAACGGCAACGAATAAACAGTTAAATTAACTGTAATTGACAAATCAACAAAAAGGGTCGGACTATCTTTGCAGAGGTCCGACCTTTTAACATTAAAGCAGAGATGATACAAATGAAATTTAAAATATTAGACTCACACTGTCACATATTCCCCGATAAAATAGCCCGCAAGGCAACCGACAGTATTGACGAGTTTTATCAGATAAGTGAATCAGGAGTTATTAACGGCTGCGGTTTTGTCGGCACGGCAAAAGCACTTATTACTCAATGCGACGAAACGGGCGTTGAAAAATGCCTTGTAACCTCAGTTGCAACAACACCTCACCACGCTCAAAGCATTAACACATTTATTGCAAGCGAGGTAAAGCTTTTCCCTGATAGATTTATAGGCTTTGGCTCACTCCACCCCGACAGCGAAACCTTAGAGGAAGATGCAAGCCACCTTATTGAGCTTGGCTTAAAGGGCGTTAAGCTTCACCCCGATATTCAGAATTTCAAGGTGGACGACCCAAAGGTTATCCGCATATTTAAAATTTGCAACGAAAAAGGCTTACCTGTTCTCTTACACACAGGTGATTCAAGGTTCGATAATTCTAATCCTGACAGAGTTGAAAAGATTTTAAAAATGTTCCCGGATTTAACGGTAATCGGCGCTCATTTCGGCGGTTGGTCAGTTTGGGAAGAGGCAACAAAAAAGCTTAATAAATATAAAAACTTTTACGTTGACACTTGCTCATCCTTTTACGCCCTTTCAAGAGAAACTGCAAGAAAAATCATTGATACCTACGGTCACGAAAAGGTTATTTTCGGAACAGATTTTCCTATGTGGAAGCAAAAGGATGAATTAGAATTTCTCTTTTCTCTCGGGTTAAGTGACGAACAGCTGCAGGATATACTTTATAATAATTTTATGGGTTTAATAAATATTTAAAGCAACTATAAACGACTATTGCTTTTAAATAAGCTTTCAGAAAAACAAATCAAAAACACGTTAATTTTCCAAGGTGTGTACCTTCCTTCGAAGGAAGGGGGACCACCTTGGATTATTTTATTTATCAGATACATTTTCAAGCGTGCCTATAATATGTTTTCACAATATAGTTTAACGGGTGGTGGAAGGTTCTCTACGCGACAAGTCGCGTAGGGTACCACCCACCGCCCCGACTCAGTAACAAATAAAGGATAGTATATTCACACGAAATATACTATCCTCTAAATTTAAGTCTATCAAAGGTCGGTCCCCCCTCCTTTTTGCAAGCAAAAAAGAGGGATAGGCTTCGCATCAATTTAATTAATATAAATACAACAGGTTTGCGAAGCTTAATACCATCATAGACCTATTTCTATTAGCTATTGTTTTGCAAAGCTACCGGAGACCGGTGACTGACGACCGGTGACTAACATCTTCTGCTTTCGGGTGACACGATATCAACAAAATAACTGCATGACCTTAGTCTGTCAAAACATCTGTCGCCTATGTAATCAGACAGCTCTGCTTTAGTAAGGTTAGTTGTGAGCATTAAAGGCAAGCCTTGAGAATAGCGGTAATCTATAATGTTAAGGTACATTGTCTGAAGACGGTTTTTATCGTAATTAGATGCTCCTACGTCATCAATAACAAGAAGTTTCTCGGCTTTTTTCATTTCATCAAGCAGGCTTTCGGTTTTGCAGTAGTTGTAATCCTCATAAAACAGAACATATAAATCCATTTCAGTAATAAATTTACACGGTGATTTCACGGGTGAAAAATACTTTTCATAGCAAAGATTTTTTCGTTCCTTTAAAATCTGATTTATATAAGCTTCATGTACAGGATAACGCTCATTAAAATCGTTGATAATAGCACAAGCAATATACGTTTTTCCGCTACCACGGTTCCCCTGAAGGACGAGGCTGTTTTTACTCTCTGTTCCGCCCTGCTTCAAAAGCTGATTCAACAAATATTTGCCACCACGCACTGCAACCTCGTTATATTTATCAACCTTAGCCGTTTTAAATGATGCCTTCTGTCCCAAATTTGAAAGACGACTGTTAATATTTCGTAATCTGATTGCCGTTTCTTTCGCATATTCATAATCAGCCTGTTCCTTTTCTTCTCTTAATTTTCTTTCACATTCACACTCAATATAAACATCAATATTTACATATTTAATATGCTTTTTTTCCTTTAATTTGCCACAAATACGGCAATGTGATTTGTCCTCCATTAAAAATCCCCTTTCAAAATATAATCGGGCAAATCATCACCGTCGGTGTATCTGCTCGGGTTGGTAATATCACCGATAACATCAAAAGGCTCATCCTCCCACCGCCTTTGAGAAAGATACGTGGCAGGGTTCGGTATATAACGCCCATTTGAATTGCACCATCTGTCTGATTTTTTCTGCCATTTAAGAGCGTTTAATATTTCAAGCATATCATTTTCCGTTAGACGTGCCTTTTTCCATTGCTTAAATGCTTCACCCTTACCCACTTTTTTAGGATACTCCTTCCAGAAAGAAAGAAATTCTTCACTATACACACACGCCGTTTTTGAAGAAAACGATGTACTTTTAATTTTTTTGTCAGCTTCATTTACATTATCATTATCAGTGTCATTCACATTATCAATATCATTAACATTATCAGTATCATTATCACCTGCAAATGCATCAATTTGCATACTATTGCATTCATTTGCATTTACCGTCCATCTTTTTTTTGCATTTTCTGACTTTACTTTACAAACCTTTTCATATTTTTCAAGGTCACGTTTAATTGTATTTCTTATAACGCTAAACGCTACTGTTAACGCAAGATCTGAAAATTCAGGCTCAACACCGTTTTTCACAAATTCTAATACGCTTGTTAAAAGCACCCCTCTTTGCTCAATGCTTAATAGCTCAAAAACATCATACCAATCGTAATAAAACACAAAGCTTTTCTTTTTTACCATTTTTTCTCCTTTCTTTTACCGAACATTTGTTCCCTCATTTGTATAATAACACGTGTTTTTTTAAAATGCCACCCAAATTCTCAAAAAGTTGAAAAAATTTTAAAAAAATCAAAATTGAGCCGAACATGTTCTTTACTTTTAACTATTGCAAACGTTGTAAACATATGGTAAAATTGTAAACTGTATTTAAATATTTCATACAATGGAATGAAGAATATTTTTGAGGTGTTACGTTAATGATTTGTAACAATATTTTAGAGGCTATGGGTAACACTCCCATTATCCGTCTTAACCATATTGCCGACCCTGACGGTGCTGAAATACTTGTTAAATTTGAAGGCTTGAACGTTGGCGGCTCTATTAAAACAAGAACTGCTTTCAATATGATTAAAAGAGCCGAGGAACAAGGTCTTATCAATAAAGATACTGTTATTGTTGAGCCTACAAGCGGTAACCAGGGTATCGGTCTTGCTCTCGTTGGTGCGGTTAAGGGTTATAAAACAATAATTATTATGCCCGACTCAGTCAGTGAAGAAAGACGCCTTCTTGTAAAGCAATACGGTGCTGAGGTTATGCTTATTCACGATGCGGGTAACATCGGTAAATGCATTGACGAATGCTTACAGACTGCTTTGAAAATGCAAGAGGAAAACGAAAACGTTTTCGTTCCTCAGCAGTTTGAAAACCCTGCAAACGTTGAAGTTCAAAGAAATTTTTCGGGCAGAGAAATTTTAGAGCAGGTAGGAAAGCCTATTCACGGCTTTTGCTCGGGTATAGGTACAGGCGGTACGATTACGGGTATCGGTGAAACTCTTAAGGAGGCTAACCCCGATATACTTATCTGGGCGGTTGAGCCTGAGCACGCCGCTATTCTTTCGGGTGGCTCTATAGGTACTCACGTTCAGATGGGTATCGGTGACGGTCTTATCCCCCCTATTCTAAACAGAAATATTTACAGCGATATTTGTATAGTAAAAGACGAGGAAGCTCTTGAAACCTCAAAGCTTCTAGCATCAAAGGAAGGTATTCTTTGCGGTATTTCAAGCGGTACAAACGTTGCCGCCGCTGTAAAGCTTGCGAAAAAGCTTGGCAAGGGAAAAACAGTTGTTACAATTCTCCCTGATACTGCTGAAAGATATTTCTCAACTCCCCTTTTTGAATAAAAATTTAGTCTGCAAGTTATAATCATCAAAACTTGCAGACTTTTTATTTTACTTATTTTTGATTTTACTGTGCTTCGCTTATTTTAATATCAGCGGCGGTAAGCTCTGTATTATTTGTGATAATATCAATAATTTGAAGAGCGGCATCTTCAACGAGTGCACCCTTACCTACTACAACCTGAGCAGAGCCTTCGCTTATAACTACAACACATTCGCTTGCAAGCTTTGCTGAAATAAGAGCCTCAATATCGCTTTCAAGCTTGATTTGGGCAGTCATTTCGTCAATTGACTGCGTAATGCTTTTCGCTTCTTCAGACCCGCTTTCAACTGCTTTTAAGGATTCATTCAGCTTTTCGATTGCTTCATCACGTGATTTTTGACGGTTAAGCTTTACCTCGCTGAAATAATCTGAAACGTTACCCTCGGCATTTACGTATTTTGCCTCGCCTAAATTCTGCACGTATTCAGCACCCGTGGTTTCCTCGGGTGTTGCTGTTTTTTCATTGTTACCCGTATAATACCAATTCACAAACACCGCCGCACCTAAAGCGACAACTAAGGTTGCTAAAATCAACTGTCTTCTTTTAATTAAAACGTTCATAAAAAATTCTCCTAACTCATTTTTTCAACCGATACCCTTGCACTGCTTATATTAAATAATGCACAAACAGTTTGGGTAATGGCATTTTTTACTTTTATATTGTCCGCACCCTGCGCGACTACCGCAACACCTTTTATTGCAGGCTCGTATACCTTTACAACAAGGCACTCTTCATTGCTTGACCCGTTTTTAATAATTATGTATTCCTCCTGAAATTCTTTCTTTTCGTCGGTTTCACCCTTATCCTCTTTAGTGGAATAACCCTTTGCGAAAACATTTTCGTAGCTGCTTTCAAGAGTGAGCATCACCTCTACCTTTCCTGCACCGTTTATTTTTTCAAGAATAACTTCAAGCTCTTTTTCCGTTTGCTCAATATATTTTTGAGAATTAACGCTTCCGTCTTCATTAAGCGAATTTGTTGCTTGAAGGCTTCCTGAAAGCTCGCTTAAAGCTACAACCAAAAGCATAGCAACCGCCGATATAATTAAAACAATATTCTTTTTGCCGATATTGAAGGTTTTCAACTTTTTTAAAACGTTATTCATTTTTAACACCGACTTCTAATACGCTTTTATATTCTTGGGAAACGTTATTTTTAATCTCTTCGATTTTATTTTGAAATTCACTTGAAACCTCTATTTTAATTCTTTCAAGAAACACGGTATTTTCTTCTTCGTCTACAGTTGTGATTATATATATTTCATATTCCTGAACTTCGCAATTTATGAGTATATTACGCATTTCGTCATAAAGTTTTTTCTCTAAAAGGCTTTGGGTATGTACTAAAGCCTGGTACCTTGTATTCTCGGTATTTGTTTCTGAACCAAAAATTTCTTCTAAATTCACGTCAACTTTCAGCAAAGGAAAAACAACGGTTGAAACTAAAAAAAGGGTGATTATAACTCTTAAGGTTTTTCGCATTTTTTCGGGAGTTATATATTCTAAAATCCCCCCTGCTAACGAGCATACCGCATAATTTAAAAGAACACTTTTTATTGCTTCATTCATTTTAAACACCCTTTATAAAAATAACTACGCCTACGGAAACGACGAAAATAACAGCAGAGAAAATAATCGTTGCGCCTAATAGTACAAGGGAATCCTTTAACACCGATAGCATACCCGACGCTTTTTCAACGCCCGAAAGCTCGGCTATATTTATGGCGAGCATTAAAGCTATTATCCAACCGCCGATTTGAAGAAGAGTGGGTAAAACGGTTACAACAACTGTTACGATACCAAAAACGCCAACCGTATTTCTTATTAAAGAAAGGCTCGATATAAGAGCATAATAGCTTTCGCTTACGGCACCGCCCACAATAGGCAAGGTTTTACCTACAACAAATTTTACACCTCTTGCGGTTAAAGAATCAGCACCCGCACCTAAAACACCTTTTAAGGTAACGATACCCGAAAAGAAGGTAGCAACAAAGCCCAAAAAAGATATGTAAATCGTTTTTACTGTCCTTGAAAGCTTGATGCTGAAATCGTAAATATCAAAGCAAGAAAGAAAGCTCATACAACACATTGCATTTATTGCGGGCTTACTTACCCCCGAAAGCAAGGCGGAAAAAAGAGAATCTGAAAGCACGGCAAGTGAGGCGTAAGAGGTGCCTAAGCTGACGTTTCCCGAGGAAGATACAATAGCACAAAAAACGCCCGCAAATGAAACAGTAAAAACGTTTAACGTTTCAAGAACAGAAAACGAATTCAACACTACCTGACTTACAGGCACGCAAGCACACAAAGCAACAACACTGTCACCAATAAGCCTTACCGTTGTGCTATCCCCCGTAAAAGACATAATCACAGAGGTTATTGCCATAATTCCTACAGCAGAAATAAAGAATACCGCAGGCTCCTTAAAGGCATTCCCTCCTATTTCAAAAAGGCAATTTACAACTCTTTTTATATCGGTATTGTAAAGATTTTCAAAGCTTATAGAGTCAATACCCATTTCGCTCAGAATACTTGCAGTTTCGTTTGAAATGCTATCCGTTATCTTCTCAAATTCAAACTCTTTATTATACGTATCGATATTTGAATCTATAGAAAAAGCGGTAACACTAAAGCTAAAGAAAAGAATGATTGTGATTGATATAAATAAAAAAGCTTTTTTTAAGCTTTTGACTTTTTTTACACTCATCATTTTTTCACCCGTTAAAAATTGCCAATGCTACCTCTAATACCGCCGAAAAAACAGGTAAGGATATGCTTATTGCAAGAATTTTCACCGCTAACTCAACTACACCCGCTACAGCCCCTGCCGAGTTATCACGGCATATATCGGCAGTTACGCTACCCACGGTTAAAACTGCAAAGGCTTTTAACATAATTTTAATAGCCGTACCGCTTGAATTTGTTATTCCGTTTAAGCTGTTAAGGACTGTTAAAAAATCTTTTGTATACGGCATAATTGCAAATATTATCAACACCGCAACGCAAATTTCTGCAACGAGAGCGAAAGAATTCAAATTGTTTTTAAGAATAAGTAAAACAACAACACCTAAAATAGCAAAAACTGCGATTTTTATTACTTCATTCAAAACGTCATCACCGACGAAAGCTCATCCTTTAATGAATTAAGCTCCGGCAAAAGCATCATCAGAACGATAAGCAAGCCTGCAATAGTCAGTAATAAGCTATATTCTTCTTTCCCCGCTTTTTGTAAAAGCTGATTAATTATCGCCGTAACTATTCCCACTACAGCAATTTTAAAGATAATGGTTATATCCATTTTGTCACCACGAAAAAACTATAAGCACACAAACCGACCCTAAAACGCTTAGGGCTGTGTTTACTTGTAGCTTTTCTTTATCCTTTTCCATTCGTTGCTTCAATATAATTTCAAAACGTTGCCTGTATTCCTCGCACAAGTAAAGCTGACCCTCTGCATCCGTTGTACCTAAACGGCTTGTAAAATCGTTAAACAAGTCGCTATGCTCGTTATTGCAATAATTGTTTAATTTAATTTTGTTATCATAAAAAGTTATGTGCTTATAATTTCTGCTTTTACTTTTTTGGTAAATTGCTTCATAATCTGCCGACAGATAACTTACCTCTGTTTTAATTAGTGATATACAGTCAAGAATTTCGGCTACGGCAGAGGTATTCTTTTTTCTTTCAACGGCTTTCATTCCGCCTGAAACAAGAATAAGTAAGGATAGCATTACACCTAAAATAAACTTCAAAGGCTTATCAACTCCTTGACCTTACAAGGCTCGTTTTTACCCTCAAGCACAACAACCTTTTGGAAAACCCTTGCGTTAACGAGACGTTTTATATTAGGTCTTCTTAAAACCTCTTCAAAGCTTGAACCGTGAGCCGTCGCTATAAAGCTTACACCGCTATTCATACCCGAAAGCATAGCTTTTGCTTCTTCATCCGTTCCGATTTCATCAAGCACAATAATATCAGGCGAAAGAGTTCTGACGGCTATTTCCGTACCTACGGCTTTCGGATAAAGTGTCAGCACATCTGTGTGGACGCCCACGTCAGCACCTACACCAAATGAACGGGAAGCGATTTCGTCACGTTCGTCAATTATTGCAGTCTTTAGCGGATTAAGAACGTTGCCGCCAGAAAAGTGACGGCATAAGTCACGTATTAAGGTTGTTTTACCTGACAAGGGTGCACCGACTATCAAAAAAGAGGTGCAATCCATTCCGATTTTACTTAACAGATCGCAGGAGCAACCGTAAAACTCTCTCGAAACTCTTATGTTTACAGAATTAAAGGACGAAACCGAATAAACTGCCCCGTTTTTCATAACCGCCCTCCCCGCAACACCGGCTTTACAGCCGTTTCGCAGGGGTATAAAGCCCTTTGCTATCATATCCTGATAAGTATGTAAAGAACGGCGGGAAAGACTGAAAACTATTTCTTGAAGGTCCTTTTCATCTGTTTTAATCAAGCTTTCAGAAAACGAAACCGTTATCATTCCGTTTTCAGTGATATAATAAACCTCATTTTTTGTGTTTAACGTTATAGGTTCGCCGTTTCTAAAGCGAATTTCTTTTATTTCTGTTGCTAAATTTTCAGGTATATTACTAAGAATACTTTTATAGTTTTCGGGCAATAGTGATATTGCATTTAAAAAATCCTTTATATTTATCACTCCTTTCAAAAAAATATTATTATCACTTGTCCGTTTTTAGAACAAAATTAACCTTTTATTTAAAATTATAAAGTTAAAAACCATTGAAAGATAATTACATATATGGTAAAATTTACGATGTATAAAAATGTGTAAAAAGGAAGAAAAAGCAATGAAAAACACAGACCTTAAGCAGAAAAAAAGCAACCCTTTGTTAAAAGGTTGCCGTAATACAAAATATTCCTGGCTTGCTGCAGCCTGCACCTTGGGTATTATGATTATAGTTTACTATTGCTATGACTTAATCCCCTTCGGTGACGTTACTATTTTAAGAATGGACCTTTATCATCAGTACGGTCCCCTTTTTGCAGAGCTTTACGAAAGGGTTACTAATCTTGATAGCCTTTTATATTCGTGGACCTCGGGTGGCGGTAGCTCTTTTTTAGGAAACTTTTTTAACTATCTTTCTTCACCTACTCTTATAATTATGCTTCTTTTCGGTCATAGAAATATGCCCGAAGCAATTGCGGCTATGATTCTTGTTAAAGCAGTTATAGCTTCCTTTACTTTTTCTTACTTTTTATCAAAAAAATTCGATAACAAAACCCCGTTAATTTCTGCCTTTGGCGTTCTTTATGCTTGTAGCGGTTATTTTATAGCATACTATTGGAACGTTATGTGGCTTGACTCCTTCTACCTTTTCCCTCTTGTGATTTTAGGTATTGAACAGCTTATATCACAAAGAAAAATGAAGTTATATACGATAACTCTTGCTTTAACTCTTATTACAAACTACTATATGGGTTATATGGTTTGTATTTTCTCTGTGCTTTACTTTATTTATTACTATTTCTCAAGCTACGATTTTTCTGCAACGTATTTCGGAAAGCTTGCTAAAAGAGAAAAAGGTTTAAAAGGTCTTTTCAAGTGGGGCTATAACAATTTAAGAAATTCAAGATTTTTTGACAGCGGTGTAAGATTTGCCTTTACATCAGCAAGTGCCGCACTTCTTTCCTGCTTTATGCTTCTTCCTGTTTACTTTATCTTGATGAATTGCTCGGCTACCTCCGGCACTTGGCCTCAAGAATTCAAAACCTATTTCTCAATATTCGATTTCCTTGCAAACCATCTTGCATACCTTGACCCCACAATAAGAAGTAGCGGAACCGATGTTCTTCCTAACGTTTATTGCGGTATGCTTACGGTTATGCTTTTTCCTCTTTTCATTTTCTCAAATAAAATATCATTTAAAGAAAAGATTTTCAGCGTAGGTATTTTAGGGGTAATGTTTGCAAGCTGTTATACAAACTACCTTAACTACATCTGGCACGGCTTCCACTTCCCCAATGATTTACCCTACCGTTTCTCTTATATGTATTCCTTCTTGCTTTTAATTTTCGCATTTAAAGCAATTACATTTATTAAAGAATACACTACAAGACAAATTATCGGCATCGGTACTGCAACCGTATTTTTCGTTATTATGGTGCAGGAAATCGGCTCTAAAAACTTTAGTGAAACAGGCGTTTGGATTTCAGTAGCATTTATCGGTATTTACTGCCTCGCTTTAGGTATTCTTAAAAATGACCGTTATCCTAAAATCGCAGCTGCGGCACTCATACTTTGCTCTGTTTGTGCTGAATATACCGTTGCTAACACAAACAACTACAGTATGGACCAGACAAAGACCAACTACGTTGGCGATTACAACGATTTCGTTGCCGTTAAAGACAAGATAGACGAATACGAGGGTAACGAGTCGTACAGAATGGAATTAACAGCTCTCAGGGCTCGTATGGACCCCTGCTGGTATTACTATAACGGTGTTTCAACCTTTACCTCTATGGCATACGAAAAGGTTGCTAATATGCAATCTCATTTAGGTATGTTCAGTAACTATATTAACAGCTACACCTATAACAGACAAACACCCGTTTACAACGCTTTCTTTGCTTTAGATTATATAGTTGATAACTACACGGGCTCAAAGCCTGCTATGAACAGCAAATACTATAAAGAAATTGCTACAGAAAACAAATACACCGCATACGAAAACCTTTATACTCTCCCGATTGCCTTCAGGGCTAATGAGGATATCGCTATCTGGTCACACGATAACACGAATCCCTTTGAGGTGCAGAGTGAGTTATTCGGCTACGCTACGGGTATTCACACAGTTTTCAGTGATATTGAAGTAACTGATATTTCAGGCTCGGGTGCATATTGCAGTGACTACACCTATAGCGATATAGGTTGCTATTCATACACGGTAACTAATACCGCAGGCGGTGCTTCACTCAGCTTTACTTTAACTGCCTTAGAAAGCGGAAACGCTTACGTTTATCTTAAAACGGGTGCTAACACAATCGCAAACGCAACCTTTACTCTTCCCGACGGCACAGCAGTTTATCAGAATATTGATACTAAGCCTTATATACTCGATTTAGGCTACCTTAACAAGGGTGACGTTGTTTCAGTATACGCTCCTATTAAGGAAGGTACTGACGGCTACGTTTATTTATACGCAGTAACTCTTAACGACGAAGCTTTTGAAACAGGTTATAATCAATTAAAGAAAGATTCTCTTAACGTTACAACCTTTGAGGAAAGAAATATCGAAGGTGATATAAACGTTTCTGAAGACGGTATTCTTTACACCTCAATTAACTATGACACAGGCTGGTCAGTTTATATTGACGGTGAAAAGGTTTCGGCAGACGATATCGTGCCTTTAGGCACAAACGCTCTTTTAGGTGTAAGAATAACTGAGGGCGAGCATACTGTACAGTTTAAATACACCCCTCAAGGTCTTATAATCGGTTGCGTAATCTCTGTGACAACTCTTATTATGCTTCTACTCCTTTGCTCATTAATTAAAACGGGCTTATTCAAATTCAATCCTCCTCTTTACGTTGAGGAAGACGAAATTGAGGCTGAAGACAATACTGTCACAGAAAACAAAAATACTATTATTGATGACATTGACAATTTGTTGAATTCACTTAACTTTGATGAAGCTTCAATTGAAACAGAAAACACCGAGGCTGTTAACGATACAAACGAAAAAGAGGACTAGAAATGTTTTCAAAAATAAAAAGTGTAGGGCTTTTAGGCTTAGAGTCCTATATGCTTGACGTTGAGTTGAATATTACGGGTGGTAAATTTTCTATTGAGATAGTAGGTCTTCCCGATACGGCAGTAAGCGAGGCTAAAGAGCGAATTATGGCAGCAATCAGTAACTCCGGTTACGAGATGCATATGACGTCACACCACACCTTTAACCTTGCACCTGCAGACGTAAAAAAGGAAGGCTCTGTTTACGATTTACCTATGGCAGTTGCGGTTTTATCGGCAACAAAGCAAATCCGCGGTGATTATAAGGAATCTGTTTTCATAGGTGAATTATCGCTTTCAGGTACAGTTAAAAGCATTAAAGGCGTTTTACCTATGGTTATTGCCTCTAAAGAACACGGTGTCAAGGATATTTATGTGCCGTTTGACAACTGCGAGGAAGCAGCTGTTATTGACGGTATAAACGTTTACGGCGTTAAAAGCTTAAAGGAATTAGTTGAGCATATTAACGACGTTAACAAATTAAAGCCCGTTGAGGTAAAGCCCTTTAAGCATTACGAATTACCCGACTATCTCCCCGATTTTAAGGACGTTAAAGGTCAGTTTGAGGTTAAAAGAGCTTTAGAGGTTGCAGCAGCAGGCGGTCACAACGTTATGATGATAGGTCCTCCCGGCTCGGGTAAAAGTATGTTGGCAAAAAGAATTCCTACAATTCTTCCCGACATCACTGTTGATGAAGCACTTGAAACAACAAAGATTTATTCTCTTTCGGGTAATCTTTCAAAAGAAAATCCTATAATCAATTACAGACCCTTCAGAGCACCTCACCATTCCGTTTCCCCTGCAGGTCTTTCGGGTGGCGGTACTATACCGAAGCCGGGTGAGCTTTCGCTTGCTCATAACGGAGTTTTATTTCTTGATGAATTACCCGAGTTTACCCGAAACACAATGGAAGTACTCCGTCAGCCTATCGAAAACGGAACGATTACAATTTCAAGAGCCGCTTGTGCTCTTACATATCCTTGCTCGGTTATGCTTATTTGTGCTATGAACCCTTGTCCTTGCGGTTATTTCGGTCATCCTACAAGAAAATGCTCTTGTCCTAAAAACGCCCCCGCAAGATATTTGTCTAAGGTTTCGGGTCCGCTTCTTGACAGACTTGATATTCATATTGAGGTACCCCCTGTTGATTTCAATCAGCTTTCAGACAGAGAAGAGAGCGAATCATCAGCATCGATAAGAGAGCGAGTAAACAAAGCACGAAAAATACAGTTAGAAAGATTTAAAGGTACAAACGTTACCTGCAATGCAAAAATGACATCTTCTTTAACGAGAAAATATTGTGTGCTTTCTGAAACGGCATCTAAAACCCTTGAGCTTTCCTTTGAAAAGCTCGGTCTTTCCGCAAGAGCTTATGATAAAATACTTAAGGTTGCAAGAACGATTGCTGACCTTGACGGAGCCGAGAATATTGAAAACAAGCATATTCTTGAGGCTATTCAATACAGAAGCCTTGACAGAAAATTTTGGAAAGCGGATGAAGAAATATGATAAAAAAACACTTAAAAAAGCTATCATACACGCAGTTAATCGTTTTAAGCTTCGCTTTGATTATTTTAATCGGAACAACACTCTTATGCCTTCCCATATCGTCAAAAAGCGGTGAAAGCACGCCTTTTTTGAATGCAATGTTTACAGCGACAAGCGCTACTTGTGTTACCGGACTGATTGTTTACGACACATATTCTCATTGGTCTTTGTTCGGTCAAAGTGTTATTATTACACTTATCCAGATAGGCGGTCTGGGAATAATGGTTTACATTTCAACGTTTGCTATGTTTCTAAAGCGTAAAATATCGGTTTACGAAAGGCGCTTGCTTATGCAGGCTTCAGGTAATATAAAGCTTGGCGGTACAGTTAAGCTTTTAAGAAGGATAGTAAAAGGAACTTTTATTACCGAGGGTATTGGTGCTATTATTCTTTCAGTATGCTTTATACCCGAAATGGGGGTTGCAAAAGGTATTCTTAACGGTATTTTTCATTCCGTTTCAGCTTTTTGTAACGCAGGTTTCGATTTAATGGGTAAGTTTTCGCCCTACTCATCATTAACGCATTATGCAACTAATCCTGTGGTTATGATAACGATAATAATGCTTATAGTTACCGGTGGTATCGGATTTCTTATCTGGACTGACGTTATTACCTTTAAATTCAGATTTAAGAAATACTCCTTACATTCAAAAATTGTTCTTGCAACATCAGCCATTCTTATAAGCATTCCTGCAATTCTGTTTTTATTTTTTGAATACAATAACACCTTAAAAGATTTTGATATTTTCAACAAAATCATCAACGCTTTATTCCTTGCGGTTTCACCAAGGACGGCAGGATTCAACTCGGTTGATTTATCTTCCCTTTCTCAAAGCAGTGAAATCATTACCGATATTTTAATGCTTATAGGCGGAAGCCCCGGTTCTACTGCGGGCGGTTTAAAAACAACTACCTTTGCAGTACTTATACTTTCAATGATAGCGGCGGCTCGTCACAATACGCATCCTGAAATTTTCAAAAGAAGACTCCCTGAGGATGCACTCAAACAAGCAACTGCAATTTTCACAATATATATAATAGCTTCTCTTGTTGCAATTATAATTATTTGTGCACTTGAAAACAGTGATATACCTACTGTAACCTTTGAGGTTATTTCGGCAATTGGCACCGTAGGTTGTACCAAAGGATTAACACCAACCCTCTGTGTAGCATCCAAAATAATCATTATGACTTTGATGTTTGGCGGAAGAGTCGGCGGACTATCGTTTATTCTTTCCCTTGCTGAAAAGAAAGAGAATATACCATTAGACAGACCATCGGAAAAAATATTAATCGGTTAAAAAATATAAAAATGAAGGTGAATTCAATGAAATCATTTCTTATTATCGGTGTCGGCAGATTTGGTAAGCATTTAGGTGAAAAACTTATTGAGCTCGACAACGACGTTGTAATAATTGATAAAGATGACGAGGTTATCGAAAAATTAGCTCCTAATTTTACTGATGCTTTCGTCGGTGATTGCCGAAATGAAAACGTGCTTCGTTCTTTAGGTGTAAACAATTTTGACGTTTGCTTTGTATGTATTGCAGAGGATTTTCAAGCCTCATTGGAAATTACATCTATGCTCAAAGAGTTAGGTGCAAAGTATGTTGTATCTACCGCAAAGCGTGACAGACAGTCTGATTTACTTAAAAAAATCGGTGCAGATGACGTAATTTATGCAGAAAAACAAATTGCAATAAAAACCGGTATCAGATATAATGCCAACAATATAGTTGACCTTATAATGCTTACTGATGAATATGCTATATATGAAATTCCCATAAAGCCTGATTGGGTAGGCAAAACCATAATTGAGTTAGACGTCAGAAAGAAACACAACTTAAATATCATAGCTATAAAAAACGGTGAAAACGTTACGGCTGCCCCCCGCCCCGATTACAGATTTTCAAAAGAAGATATTATAATGGTAATCGGTACTCAAGATGATATTTATAGATTTACCAACAAATAAAAACAAGGTATATTTATTCTGATGACGAGAATAAATATACCTTTAATTTTTAGTTAATTACATTTTTTGGCTTTAAACACTTTTTCCAACGGTAACTGAGCGAGAATTATTGCTAAAAATACAAGTCCGCAACCTATTATTTCGTTAGTCGAAAGTCTTTCACCGAAGAATGCACCTGCTAAAGCGGCGAAAACAGATTCAAGACTCATTATAAGGCTTGCAACAGTAGGATTGAGATTTTTCTGTGCTACTATCTGCAAAGTAAATGCAATACCCGAGGAAAGCACACCTGCATAGAATACTGAAAACCATGCACTTTTTATTGCTTCAACAGATATTTCTTCAAAGGCGAAAGCGGCAATAGTTGAAATAATTGCAGTTATAAAAAACTGAACGAGAGATAGCCTTACACCGTCTACCTTTTCAACGTAGTAATCAACAATCATTATCTGCACCGCAAAGAAGAATGCACATAATATAAGAAGAAAGTCACCCGCCGTTATACCGCCTACGTCGGTAACGCAAAGAAAATACATACCCGTTGTTGCTATTATAATACAAAGCCATAAAACAGGGTTTACCTTACGCTTAAAAAGAAGGCCTAAAAGCGGTACCATTAAAATATAAAGAGTTGTTAAAAAGCCTGATTTACCAACGCCTGAAAGCACAATTCCGTACTGCTGAGAAGCAGATGCAAGGCACAAAACAATACCGCAAAGAGCACCGCCTGTTAAAAGGCTTTTTGAAAAGAAGGTTTTATTTTCACCATTTGCACCCTCGCCTATTTTCTTTTTATTATTTTTATAAATAAAAAGTGAAACGGGAGTTAAAACGATTACCGCAAGGTATGACCTTAAAGCTAAAAAGGTAAAGTTACCTATTTGCTCAAGACCCTTGCTCTGAGCTACGAAAGCAGTACCCCATATAAAAGCGGCTATCATCAAAAGAATTGATGCACCGAAGGATTTTGATTTAGAAGCCTTTGTTTCCATATTTACCTCTCAATTAATAACGCACATTGCTACATATAATATCACAAATTTTTTCTCTCTTCAATATAAAAACTGCCTTAGGGTGAAATGAGTTATCCGAACCTGCCTAAAAGCTAATCTTTTCAAGGCTTTTCGGCGTTTCGGTCTTGAAAGGCGCCAGCCTATCTTCGCCCTCTACACCAAAAATCCAATGAAAATCTTTCGCTTTTAGGTCGAAGATTTTATACAGTACAGATTTTTGGTCAGACAAGGCAAAAACGGAGCCAATCCTGACGGATTGGCGAGTATTTTAACGCAGTATGAACGGAAATCCACCTGTATAAAACACGGTTCGGATAATTCCTTTCACCCTAACATTATTAGTTTCAGCAGTTTTTCATATTTATACATTTTATTTAAGATTATGCCTTACAAGCTGAGCTCTTAACTTGTCTCTTTCAATTCTGTCAAGAGGTCTGTCAACAGAAAGTGAGATAGTTGCAGGCTGCATTTGAATCATCATTGCTTCAATTTCTGAGCATTCCATATTTATAATACCCTTTACAGCACCGAGCCTTACAAGAGAAATAAGCTCCATAAACTCAGCAGTATCAATAAGACGGGCATATTTTAAAACGCCGTAGGCTCTGTAAATTCTATCTTCAGTAACGGGGGCTTTAAATATTTCTTCACGGGCAACCCTTTCCTGCGCCGCTATCTGAAGAGCTATTGACTTAAGGTTTTCAATAGCCGCCTTTTCGGAAATACCTAATGTAATTGTATTACTCAATCTGAATAAATCGCCCTTTGCAGCCGCACCCTCGCCATAAGACCCCCTTAAAGAAAGTCCTAATTTTGATACAGTTGTAATCAAACGGGTAATCTGCGAGGTTGTAACAAGACCGGGTAAATGAAGCACTACAGATGCTTTCATACCCGTACCTAATGATGCAGGGTCTTGTGATAAAAAGCCTAACTTATCATCAAAGGCAAAATCAAGCTTTGTATTAAGAGAGGTATCAATTCTATCTGCGGTGCGATAGGCTTCATCTAAAGCAAAGCCTGCGTACATAACCTGCAAACGAATATGATCCTCTTCGTTAAGCATAATGCTGACAGCTTCATCCTCAGTAAGAAGCAAAGCTCTGCCGTCACGGGAAGAAGCAAACTCGGGACTTACAAGATGCCTTTCAGCAAGAGAAACAACCTCAGACTGAGAAAGCATTTTCATTTCGTAATAATTAAATCTATAGTCTGTAACTGATGAGGCAGCATCCTTAACTATCGCATTTACTTTTAATTTATCTTGCAAAGAAAGAGTTGCAGGGAAAGGAAACTGTGTAATATTTCTTGCTATATGAATACTTGTACTGATTACAACGTCATTCTGGGCACCCGTGCCTAAATACCATTTTGCACTCATTAAGCCTCTCCCCCTTTCGATAAAAGAGCTTTAATCTCATCACGAAGCTTTGCCGCAGTTTCAAAATCTTGATTTAAAACTGCTTTTTCAAGTCGGGTTTTTAGCTCTTCAATATTTAAAGCATCACCGCCACCTGCGTTTATAGGGCGTTTTCCTATATGAGCGGTTTTACCGTGGACTCTTGTAAGAGAAGGTAAAAGCTTTTCGTAAAAAGAGTTGTAGCACTCGGCACACCCCATTTTACCGTCGGTTGCAATTTCTTCAAAGGTTTTACCGCAAAAACCGCATCTTACGGAAGAAGCAAGGCTTTCGTTTTTCAAAAGAAAATCACCGAAAAAATCGGCAAAGCTAAAGCCCATACCCGAAAAAGCCTCACCGTAGCCTAAAGAACGGGCACAGTCGGAACATAGGTGCACCTCTGCCGCCCTTCCGTTTATAATTCTTTTCATATGCATATTGGCTTCATTTTTATTGCAGTTCTGACAAAGCATATTATCACCTCGGGTAAAAACTTACGTTAGATAGTCTAATTTCTTTTATTATACGACAAATATATGAACATTTCAAGAACAGGAACCAAAACTTACAGACCGAAAATATCGTCTTCAAAATCATCAAAATCAAAGTCATCCGAAAACTCGTAATCGTAATCCTCGCTATTCATACCAGGATAATCGCGTCCGCCGTATTTTTTATAATTGTTAAAATCAAAATCGTAACTCATACTCTTCTCCTTTAATATATTTTCGCTTTTATTCTTTTCTTTTATATTTTTAATATTCATCTTGTAACAAAATTCCTGCAAAAACATATTATGCAGTGAAAGGGGGTTAAAGAATATGGGTTGCTTATTTAACAACGGTAACAACTGCTCATGGATTATAATCCTTATTATCATCTTGCTTTTCTGCAATCAGGGCACAGGCTATAACGGTTGCGGTAATGATTGCGGTTGTAACAACAATTGCGGTTGCTGCTAAACTTTTAAAGAGAAGATAATTAAAAACGGTGCCTTATCCGAAAACAATCCGGATAAGGCACCGTGAAATTTTATTATGCAATTACAAAATCACACTAAAAACAACGGCAAAAACACTTAATGCCATAAGACCTGCTAAAATAAAGCAGATAATCTTTTTCATCTTATTTGAAAACATTATTCAATACCGAGAAGCTCTTTAACACTAAGTGAAACTGTTGTGAGCTTTTTCTCTGCTTCCTCTCTTGATGATGCTTTTGCGGTGATATAGATTTTAATCTTAGGCTCTGTGCCTGAGGGTCTTACGATAACCGTATCTCCGCTTTCCATTCTGTAAGAAAGAACGTTAGATTTAGGAAGACCTGTTTCACCGTCTGTTGTTTTGCCTGTTTTGTAGTCGCCTACCCAAACAACCTTGCTACCGCAAATTTCCTTTGGTGGCTCGTTACGAAGAGCCTCCATCATATCTGCCATTTTCTGCATACCTGCAGCGCCCTCAAAGGCATAGTTATCAAGCTGATTGAAGAAATAGCCGTATTTTTCATAGATGCTGTTCATAAACTGCCAGAGAGTAACACCCTTTGCTTTATAGAAGGCAGCCATTTCGCAGATAATCATAGCTGCGTTAACGCCGTCCTTATCTCTTGCGTGAGCACCTGTAAGGTAACCGTAGCTCTCCTCAAGACCTAAAACGTAGCGGTCTGCTTCGCCTTTTTCGTCAAGCTCTGTAACAAGCTCACCGATATACTTAAAGCCTGTAAGAAGGTCTGCCATTTCAGCATTGTATTCTTTACATATAGCAGAAATAAGAGGTGTTGTAACGATTGTTTTAACAACAACGGGTTTTTCGGGAAGCTTATTTTTTGCTTTAAGCTCTGAAAGAAGATATTCGCAAAGCATTGCGCCAACCTCATTACCCGTCATAAGCTTATATTCACCGTTATCACGAACTGCAATACCAACACGGTCGCAGTCGGGGTCAGTTGCTATCATAAGGTCTGCAGGGAATTCCTCTGTCATTTTAAGACCTTCCTCAAATACCTGACGGATTTCGGGGTTAGGATATGGACAAGTCGGGAATTTACCGTCGGGCTTTTCCTGAGATTTAACAACTCTTAAATCCTCAACGCCTAACTTTTTAAGAACACGGCGAACAGGCTTGTTACCCGTACCGTTGAGGGGTGTATAAAGAACTTTAATTCCTGACTTTTTAACAACGTCACTGTTAACCGAACAAGCGAGAACGTTTTCGAGGAATTCGTCTTTAAGCCAATCCTCGATATAATCAACCATATCCTCTGCCAATGCATCCTCAAAGCTCATACGCTTAACGCCGTCAAACATATCAACCTTTTTCATATATTCATAGGTTTTAGCGGCACCCTCGTCGGTCATCTGGAAGCCTCTCGGGTCATAACATTTAAAACCGTTATATTTTGAGGGGTTATGGCTTGCGGTAAGAACGATACCTGAAGAGCAACCTAATCTTCTTACGGCAAATGAAAGCATAGGTGTAGGCATAAGCTCAGGGTAAATATAAACCTTAATATCGTTAGCGGCAAGAACGCCTGCGGCACATTCTGCAAAAACATCTGACTTAATACGGGAGTCGTAAGCGATTGCTACACTGGGATTTTCGAACTCTTCATTAAGATAGTCTGCAAGGCCCTGGGTTGCCTGACCAACCGTGTAAACGTTCATTCTGTTAGTACCTGCACCTATAACACCTCTGAGGCCACCTGTACCGAATTCAAGGTTTTTATAGAAGCGGTCAAGTATTTCATCGTCGTTTCCTTCAACGGAAATTAACTCTTCCTGCAAATCACTGTCAAGAACTGCCTTTTCTCTCCAAAGAGAGTAAAGTGCTTTAATATCATTCATTAAAATCTTCCTTTCGGTTATTTTTAACTTTAAAAATTATATCACTAATATCAGCTAAAATCAATTATCTGATAAAATTAGTTCTTATTTTAGGCTCATCCTCCGGCCTTAATACACCGTTATTTTTACCCAAATCAATGCATTTAAGAAGCCAAGCCATATTTTTACCTAAGGTTCTCATAACCTGAAGCCCCTCTGAATCCTTAAGAACGTCCTCAGCCTTTGAGCCGTGAACCATATTCCAATAGCCAGACGAAACAACGGGCATATTACTAATTGTAAAATACTTATTAAGCACGTCAAAAGCGGCGGTAGACCCTGCGCGGCGACAGCTTAAAACAGCGGCACCGGGTTTATATTTAAAGTTTTTGGAGCCTGCGTAAAAAGCTCTGTCAAGAACGGCACAAATAGTGCCTGAGGGGGCTGCATAATGAACTGCTGAGCCGAAAATGAAGCCATCGGCACTCTCGGCTTTATCTATTAAAGTATTAACAACATCGTCGTTAAATACGCAATGACCGTTATTATTGGCACAACCGCCACAACCGATACATCCTCTTACGGCATTTTTACCTAACCAGAAAATCTCGGTTTCAATATTGTTTTTATTAAGCTCTTTTTCGATTTCGCAAAGTGCGGTATAGGTACAACCCTTTTCGTGAGGAGCACCGTTAACAAGTAAAACTTTCATATAATACCTCTTATATTAAATTCAGAATTTCTTCGGGGCTATCAACAATATATTCAGGACAAAGCTTTTCTAATACCTCTTTATCTCTGAAGCCCCAGGTAACGCTGATACAAGGTATATCAGCGTTTTTTGAGGTTTGAATATCCACCTCTGAATCGCCTATATAAACTACCTCGTTTTTATTTACATTAAGTTCATCAATTACCGCAAAAACGGTATCGGGGGCAGGTTTTCTTTTTACGCCCTCTTTTTCACCTACGGCGCAGTCAAAAACATCAGGGAAATACCCTTCAACAAGGGTTTTTACTGCAAAATCAGCTTTATTGGAAACTACCGCAAGCTTTATCCCCCTACTTTTAAGAATTGAGAGTAGCTCGTTAATTCCGTCATAGGCCTTCGTTAAGTTTGCGGAATTAGCTTTATAATGGGCTTTAAAATCCTCAAAGCATTTATCAACTAAAGAGAGCTTCGTATTTTCGGGAACGGAGCGTTCAATTAAAAGACGTATACCGTTACCTACAAAAGCTTTTATTTCCTCAGTTGTTCTTTGGGGTAAATTGTTTTTTGAAAGTGCGAAATTCACACTATCTCTTAAATCACCTAAGGTATCGAGAAGAGTACCGTCAAGGTCAAAAACAACACAATTACACTTCATCATCGGGACACTCCAAATCAACAACGGTATATTTTCTGTTAAGTGCGGGTAAAATCTTATCCTTTAAATCGCTTGTTAAAAACTTTACCGTTGCACTGTTAACGCAAGGATGACAAGCAAAATATTCATCCTTAAAAACGTTTTTTTCAATAAGAAGTTCAATGTTTTCTTCTTTATCAAACATCAAAGAAAGAACTGTCAATGAGCCGGGAGAAACATTGAGAAGCTTTTCCATCTGCTCACCGCTTGCAAAGGAAAGACGGGAAGATTTTATTTGAGCAGAAAGATATTTTGTTTTAAAAGGCATATCACCGGGGATAAGAAGCATATAAAACTTAGTTTGTTGGCGGTTGCAAAGAAGAAGATTTTTGCATATTTTAGCATCTATAACCTTTTCAACCTCTTCGCAAAGCTCAATTGTTGCCGCTTCGTCATGCTCGGCTCTTATGTAATCAACCCCGATTTTTTCAAGAAAAAGATAGCTTTGCATTTCTTTTTCGGTATTAGTTTTTTCGGGGTGAGAGTTAAAGGTTTGTTTATTTACGTACATAGTGTTACTCCAATTTTTATAAAATGTTAAATGTTTTATGCAACCATATTTAATAAAAATATTTGTTGTCTGTAAAAATAATCAATACCACCCGGCTTGAAATAAGTTCTTATTACACCGCTCGGTGAAACAACTACGAATTCATCTGTCGCTTGTAAATAATAAGCGGTATCTCCATCATCTTGTGTTCTTGTTAATGAAGATGAATTATTGATTACTGCATTTGCACCTTGTAAATATTGTTCGGGTGTCGTGTAGCCGAACTCATTGCGATGTTTATTAAAATGCTGTATTAACGCATCATGACTTGCAAAGTTATAGGTAGAGCTTTGGTAATTGCCGGCAATATTCTTGTTTGATTTATCGTCTGATGATCCGAAGGATGAGAAAAGCACCCCAATCCCCACAACTAAAACAACAAGTATAGTAATATATAATTTAAGATTACTACCATTTTGGTTGTTGCTTTTCACAGTTTTGGTATCAACAGTTATATCTTTGTTGTAGTTCTTTTTCGTATTTTGTAAATTTAAACCTGCATTAGTTTTACGGTTAGCATCTCTGCAATCCTTACATCTTTTCGGTAAAGATAAATTTTTGCTCTTGTAAAAACTTATTTCTGAATCTGTAAGAACAAATTCTTTGCCACATTGCACACAGCGTCTGTTCATTTATCAATTCTCCTAAAAAACAATCAATATAAATTCAATGTTTTTTCTGCCGCTTCGCGAAGGCAAAAGCCTGTTAAAACCGTGCCGTCTGAATTGTATTTTTCAGTAAGCTCTGAAAGTATTTTTATATTGCTTTCCGAGGGTGAAGCCCACACGTTATAGATTGCATCAAGCAAATCGCAACACATTGAAAACTTCTTTACCCATTTTGTCATTTCATTAAACAACGGTACAGTTGTATCCGAAATCATTTCAAGGCATTTTCTCATATTGCCGTTATAGTCTTTAAATTCTTTTAAAGCCTCTTCCCTTTTACCTGTAGTATTAAGGAAGTTAATATAACCTAATTTTTCGCTCATATAAGCAGAGCTATATTTTGAAAGGCAGGAAACTCCTAAATGGTCGGCAAAATATTTAAACAAATCAGCCTTGTCGCCTAAAACCTCTTTATGAGCATTTTTTAGTGATTCATCAGGGTTATATTCAATAGGATTCCAAAGATAATCTGCAATTGTAAGAAGCGGAATTTTAGAGCATTCTGCGTACTCCATTACGTTTGAGATAAGACCCTCGCAGGCTTTATAAAGCTCTTTATCTCTGCCTATAATTGCACCCAAATGCATTTCCTGAAACATTTCGCAGTCATTAACGGGGAAATTATCCCAGAATAAAGGCTTATGGTCGGTAGAACGCAAAAGCTCGTTACTCTCTCTTACTGTAAGAACTCTTGAACAGATTTCTTCACCCGTCCAGAATAGGCTAACGTCTGAAGGAATACCCTTACCGAATTTTGAAATATAATAACCGTTTTCATCACCGCTATATTGAGTGGGGCAAACGGTAAGAGCAATTGAGCTGTCAATTTCTTTTAATGCGTTATATGTTTTATTTACTAAAGCTATATGAGCGTCAACGATGCTATCGTAAGCCTCTTTATCGTCCTCATACTGAAAATCCCAAGGGATATCGTCGAGTAAAAGACCGAAGTTTTTAACGCCAATAGCGTAAATACTTTTTATTTTATTTATAAGCAAGCTGAAATCTTCATCAGAGGTATAATGATAAGTAAGACCGGGTCCTATTGTCCAATGAAAATCAAGCTCGTTTTCTTTTGCATAAAGGAAGAGCTTTTTCAATTCTTCTTGCTCTTTTTCGGGGTATAATTCACGCCACTTTTCACGGTGATAAATATCATCCTTAGGTCCGTAATAAAAAGAATTCATACCGTATTTTGCCATTAATGCCATAACGGAATGACGTTTTTCATTTGACCAGGTTTTACCGTAAAAGCCCTCAATATATCCTCGTTTAACAAAAAGCGGATAGTCTTCAAGCTCACCCGTTTTTAATTCATTGTTTATAATAAGCTTTCCTAAAGTATTAACCGCTCTGAAAACACCTCTTTTGCAGGATGCTTCAATCACAGCTTTATCCACATTTACTGTGATAAAATACTTTTCATCGGTAAGGCGGGAAAGCTCGTTTATATATGTAGTCTTTTTACTATCAGTTACTTTAATTTCTACGGTGTATTCACCGCCCGAAGCAACACCGTAAGAGGATAAAGCCTTCTCGGCGATATCCTTAAAAACACCGATAATATTAACGTTTTTTATTACAACGGCTTCACCGTTTAAATTGTTTTTTTGAGGTATAGGAAAAATCACAGATGCTTTATCTCCTTTTTGTATTTTTCAACTAATTTATTATTAATTTCGTCACCGCCGTCAACGTTTGAGCTTGAAAAATGCTCGGGATAAAAGCCCTTTTTAGAGCATTTATTGACAGCCTCAACCACAATCGCATTAAGTATTAACGAGCCTATAACGGTGGACGTAGGGGCAAAACTCCCCTTTATGCCATCAACATTCACGCAGGCATCACCAACACAACCGTAGTTATCAAGAACGATATCGGCAATTTCACAAAGCCGTTTACCGCTTTTATGCCTTGATTCGCCCGAATAGGTGTGGTTTAGATTTGTAAGGGCGATAACCGTTACTCCTTTTTCTTTGCAAAGAAGAGCCATATCGACTATAACACCGTTTCTTCCCGAATTGGAAATAATAACGATAGCGTCACCGTTTTTTAAGCCGTACTCTGAAAAAAGCTTTTCGGCAATCCCCTCTTCTCTTTCTGCAACGGTGCTTTCCGAAGCAGAAATATGAAGCATTAATTTTTCGGGTAAAATGGGCTGAATATTAACAAGACCGCCTGCTCTGTAAAACAGCTCTTCCGCAAGCATATGGGAATGACCCGTACCGAAAAGATAAAGCTTTTTATTATTCATTAAAATATCGCAGAGAATGTCGGCGGTCTTATTTATGTTTTCAGCACCCTCTGTTTTGATTTTATTTATTATATTTTCTATATTTTCAGTATACTCAAGAAGCTTTTCCATTACAGTTTTCTCGCCACCTTTACTGCACCCTCTGCCGCAGATAATTTAAGAAACTCAATTTTCAAATCGGGGTAAACCTCTTTTATATCCTCGGTAAACACCTTATTGAAAAATTTACTGTTTTCAAAAACTCCGCCGTAAAGATAAAGACCCGTGCATTTTTTCATTTCAAGAAGCAGCATAAGAACTGTTTTTGAAAAACCGTGTGCTTCATTCTGAATAACAGTTTTAGAAACAAAATCGTCATTATCAGCTAAAGCACCTACAACCTGAGCAAATGATGCCAAAACGTCTTTGGTTGTATTTTCAGAATAAATAATGTTAATAGCTTTTCTGAAATCGTCAACGCCGAAAAACTTTTTTGCTTCTTCGGTAAGTGGGTATGATTTATTCATATCGGTTATAATGCAACAGCCTCTTAAAGCGTTTGCAGCAATTGAGTAGGCAGAGCCTTCATCACCGATTATATGCCCCCAACCGCCTTTCACCTTAATCTCACCGTTTTCGGTTTTACCTATCGCCATAGAGCCTGTACCGCAGATTGCAACACAAGGTAATTCGCCGTCACAAGCATTAAGAGCAACGAAGGCATCGCTATTCATACCGATTTTTTTAGCATTTATAACTCCACCGCAAAGGTCGTTTATAACACATTCCTCCGCCTCGTTATCTAAAGCGGAGCAACCAATAAAAGCACCGTCAAATTCAATTTGACCTAAACTGCTGTAAATTTCATCAATAACAAAACGAAGGTTTTCTTTTGCAGTACTCATACCAACAGAATAAAAGTTGATGGTTTTACCCGTTGCTTTAAGCAAAATATTACCCTTTTCGTCAGATACAACAGCGGTAGTTTTAGTGCCGCCGCCATCAATACCAAGATAATACTTCATAAGAAAACCTCCGCGAAAATTATTTTATTTCAAGCTCCTTTGCCATTTCCACGAAGCCTTTCATAACAGAAGAGCCTGTAAGGCAACCGAGAGAAACAAGCTCGTGATAATGATTCATAGGATCTCCCATAGTATAATCGTTATCAGGAACTATGTAGCCGATAGCATCGTTTGCAAGACCGAAAGCAATCGTATCTTCACCGAAGATATCTCTTACTGACGGTAAGCCGAAATCAGTATGAGTAATTGAGCCGTCGGCATAAAGCGATGCACCGCCTTTAAGAAGGTCGCAACAGAACTCACCCGGCACCATAGCAACCTTTAACTCTTTACCGAACTCGATATAACCTATTTCGGAATAAATAGCATACTTGCCTTTACCCTCGGTAAGAACCTTAAAGTTTGCAAGCTTAAGCTTTCCTGCCGCCGCCATAAGAGGATTCATAATAGGTATTTTAACCTCTTTAATTCGGATATTAAGAAGAGGCTTAACCTTTTTCTCTTCAACAGGCTCCCAGCCTTCACACCAGAGAGTGTAGTTACCGCCGTTACGCTTTGCAAGCTCTGTATCAGTTACAATTTCAGCTTCATCGTAAAGGAGCTTATCCTTCTTTATTTCGTCAAGAGTTTTTGTAAGAGAAAGTGCGATTCTTCCTATTTCTCTACCGAAACGGATTGATTCTTCGTAACGGTGGTTGAATTTCAAATCGTCGTTTGACTTTCCCCTTGCCATATAAATTGCACAGATAGCACCGTTAAAAAACATTAAGTTATAGCCTGCTTTGCTTACGGTTTCACCTAAATAGTAAACGTAGTCACCGCTAAGGCGTCTGCCCGAACCGGGCTCATCTTTAACGGGGAAGCCTGCAACGTCCGGATGTGCAGGAAGATTAATAATCATTGTAGGCGTTTTACTTTTATCATCAGGGGTAAATGTAAGCCTTGTAATATCAGTAACAATACTTGGTGCAGAGGGTCTGTTTCTGTTTGAGAAATAATCTTCGGTAATATCCTTTTGAGCAATTGTCAATTCGCCCTCACACATATCCTGCACGGCTTTAATAAGCGTATCGCTTACTCCCTCGCACAGGAATCTCATATACTGCTCATCAGCACCTCTTTCAAGAGCACCGTTACCTTTTTTCTTTCTTTTGAAATTCCTTAAAAGTTTGCCCGGAAAATCAGTCCAAATACCTTCTGTATCAACACAAGAATGAGTATGAGTTGAAAAAACGTTTACAGAAGCAATTTTTCTGTCTGGATAAAGCTCCTCGAATTTCTCTCTGAATTTCTTTCTTATTACTCTTATATCGCCGTTTGTTGTACCGATACAGTCAATAGTACAAAAAACGGAAACACCTCTACCGGAGCCGTCATCAAGGGCAATTGCTCTACCCTTCATAGCATCAACAACCTCTTCAATAAGGTTTTTAAAGCCATTGTCGGGGCTGATATAACCGCCCATATAATAATTTCGGTTTGCATAATCAAGAGGAGTAAGGTTAATATTTGCATAGCCTAAGCTCCACTTTCCGTTTTTAGACGGATTTTTAAGAAATTTCTTTGTACCCTCAAAGAAATTTTCAGGAACGTAAGATTCTACGGGGATATAATCACTACCGTCCTTTACCGCATTTGAAAAGCCCTGTAAAATTCCGTGAATAACTTTATCGGTAAAATTTATTCTTTTTTCAACGTCCATATTTCCACCTCAAGAAAAATGATTTGAAATTATATTATATTTTATTTAACTCTCCTCATAATATCTGCAACATTTTCTGCAATCGTTTCATTTGTAAGATAGCCTAAAGAGTTTGTTTCGTGGTAATGACGTCTGTCGAAAACGTCCGTACCCTGCTCAATATATGGTTGGGTTTTATGAAGAATAAAGTCGTTAGGTGTAACGCAGTAGCCGGTCATATCGTTTGTAACGCAATAAACGAGAAGGTCTTTATCGCCTACAATGTCAATAATAGGTGTGGGGTTAATATCCGTACCCTTTCCTGTTGCTGAATGCTCTGCATCGGCAGCACCGCCGTATATAACCTCGGGGAATGGCTCGCCGGGTAAAAGAAGAATCTGTTGAGTACCCAGCTTTATGTAAGCCATTTCCGTTTGAAGAGCAAGACCTAAATCACCCTTATCACAGGGATAACGCTGTGATGAGCAAGCCTTGATAGTTGCCATTAATGCAAGAAGACCGTTATCAACGGGTGAATAGTATTTCTGCTGAAGAACGGTAATTTCAACGGGCATTTCCTTATCGTTATCAATACCGAGAGCGGCTTTACCTAAGGTTTCACCCTCAATACGAGTTCTTTCGGGCTTATCCTCGCAGAAATCACCTGGGTCAACCGCACCGATTGCACCTACACCGTAGAGAACGTTAATTTTCTTTTCGTCGTTGATTGTTTTTCTGAGCCAATAGGGATAATCGGCGCTACATTCTCTGTTACCGCCACCTAAGGTATTAGGATGAGCTTCGTAATTTAAGAACCAAGTTTCTGTTGAGCCGTCATTGGGAACGAAACGGGTTCTTGTAAGAACGTCGTGCATTGCGTTAGGCTCACGCTTACAGAACTGTGCTTCAGGCACGCTTACTGTACCTATGTAAAGCTTACCGGCAGTTCTGTTTTTATAAGCCTCGCGGGCAACCTCTTCAAGCGATTTAAGAAGAAGATTCATATATTCTTCATCCTTACCGCTTTGAAGCTTGTAAAGCTGACCCCAATAGCCAACAGTATCAAAGCCTGCGTGAGTATGAGTGCAGGAAACGAAAACGCCTGCGCATTTGCTTTCAGCGATTAAATCTTTAAGACGCTCTCTTACGATATTCAATTCAAAATTTGTAAGACCGATAATATCAGCACTGATATGGATATAACCGCCATTATCATCAGCACCAATCCACATAGCACTAACTGTAATAGGGTCGTGAATTTTTTCAATAACATTACCCATACCGTGACCTGCAATCCAATATTTCTTTGCATGAATATCTTCAGGCATTACCTCTCTTACAGCATAGCCGCAAACATAGCTGTCGCCTTTGATAACAGTAGGCATTTCGCGAGGAAGCTCCGGAGCCTTACCCATTTTCTTTGTTAATTTTTTGGAACTCATTTTGCCAATGCTTCTTACGGCTTTAGCAGCAAATTCATTAATACCCATAATAAACACCTCTTATAATTTAAGATATAATTATACACATATATTTTACTAAAAATTGTACAACAAAGTCAATGAAATAACTGCCTAAATAATAGCATATAAATTGTATAAAAACACAAGAAACCGAGGCAAAAGCCTCGGTTTCTAAAAGGAAAACGAAATAAATTAATAATTCTCTTTTCTAACTTCGAAATAACTTTGAGGATGAGCACAAACGGGGCAAATCTCAGGTGCTTTTTTACCCATTACAAGATGACCGCAGTTACGGCATTCCCACATTGTTTCTTCAGCTTTCTCAAAAACCTTTTGCATTTCAACGTTGTTAAGAAGAGCTCTGTAACGTTCTTCGTGAGATTTTTCAATAGCAGCAACCATTCTGAATTTTCTTGCGATTTCAGTAAAGCCCTCTGCTTCTGCTTCATCAGCGAAGGTTGAATACATATCAGTCCATTCGTAGTTTTCGCCCTCAGCGGCACTGAGAAGATTTTCTGCAGTTGTGCCGATACCCTTAAGCTCTTTAAACCACATTTTTGCATGTTCTTTTTCGTTGTTTGCAGTCTGCTCAAAAATAGCAGCAATCTGCTGATAACCTTCTTTCTTTGCTACTGATGCAAAGTAAGTATATTTGTTTCTTGCTTCACTTTCACCAGAAAATGCCGCACGAAGATTTTGTTCTGTTTTTGAACCTTTAAGTTCCATTACAATCATCCTTTCATTAAATGCTTGTTACTAATATTTCCCACTTGGGACTATTTATACTATAAAACAAAAAAATAGCTTTGTCAATTGATACCGATTGCGGATATGCATTTTTTTAAAAGAACAACTGTAAGGAACATCCCTCCGGGTGTTCCGTGCAAACAAACCCACCCATACAACAAATTGTGCCGACAACTAAACAGCCGCTAAAGCGGAATGGGCAGAGCCACATTCCTTACAGTTAAAGGAACAACCAAATCGCTGAAAGTCTATATATATCAAGGGATTTACGAGTAAACCACATAACCATCTCTCTGTTTTATCATCTATTTTTATATTCACATTCTGTATAAACAAAACACATAAACTTTATATTGACTAAAATTTTATAATATGGTAAAATTTTTTCAAATATTTATTTAAGGAGATTTTGTTATGGCAAAATTAAAAGACATCGACAAGGCTGCCGAATCTAAAGGCTCAATCCTTGTTACTATCTGGCAGTTTGTTAAGTTTATCGTTGTTAGTCTTCTTGCAATGATAGTTCAGTTCGTTCTTCTTAACACTCTTCAGCTTATCCCCGCAATCAAGGACCTTTACACAGAGCCTTTCAGCTGGTGGGTTTTCGTTTACCCCGTTGCAGTTGGCGGTTTAGGCTACTTTATAGTTAGTAACGTTGCCAACGTTATTGCTCAGATTGTTGCTTTCTTTGTTAACAAAGAAAAGACCTTTAATTCAGGCGCTAACGTAGCTGTTGCTCTTCCTATTTACATAGCTTTCACTATCGGTCTTATCCTCTTCTCCGCTTGGCTTAACCCCACACTTAAAGAAGTGTTCGTTGGTTTCAGCTGGTGTGACGAGGTTCTTGCTAAGAACATTGCTACTATGATTTGCTCAGCAGTTCAGTTCTTCCTTTACTTCCCTGTTGACAAAATCCTCTTCCACAAGAAAAAAGAAGAGAAATAATTAAAACAAGCAAAAAAATGACCTTGGAAATTCAATCGAGTTTCCAAGGTTTTATTTTTATCGATAATTAAACTTAAAAGTTTTGACCATTCCAGCCCCACTTATCATATTCACGGTATTTAACGTAAATTCTATCGGGTGAAATTTCAAGCTCGCGGTTAAGGATATCGCAAACAACTGCAGTCATTTTTTCTGCATATTCATTTGTAGTTGTACCTAAAAGCTCAACGTCGACAATAGCACTGTCGCTTGATGCATCACCTTTAAACCAAAGCCTTGCTCCGTCATCAATACCGACCATCAACCAAGCTTCAGTTTTACCGGGGAAGGTTTCAATAGCTTTACCGAAAGCAGTTTTTATTGCTTCGCATTTTTCGTCTGATACTTTTTTAGTTGTTTTTAAATTAATATAAGGCATAAAAAAGCCTCCTTTATTTTTATTATTTATATTCTATCATAAGAAAGTAACATTTAAAAGATTTATTTAAACTTTTCAGAAAGTTTTATAGCATTGTAGGTAAATACCGCACAGCCTACGGGTAACACAGCTTCATCGAATTTCACCTTCGGGTGATGTTGAGGGTATATATAACCCTCTTCAGAATTACCCGCCGCTAAAGCAATCATAACTGAAGGTACTTCGTGGCTGATATAGGAAAAATCTTCACTGCCGCCGCTTTTGTTTGTTCTTGTGCCGAACGAGTTCGTATTTAAAACTTCGTTTTCTTTAAACAATTCTTTCGTATTATTTTCAACCATTTCAGATAAGCTTTCATCATTTACAAGCGTAGGGCAACCTGCACCAAAGGATACGACAGATTTACCTCTGAAGGTCTCGGCAACACCACTGCATATTTCAGTTAATCGTTTTTTCACGTATTCTCTTACGTTATCATCGTAGGCTCTCATTGTGCCCTGCAAAACAGCGGTATCAGCTATTACGTTACCCGCTGTTCCTGATTTAAAACTTCCTATTGTAAGCACAGCTTCATCCGAAAGGCTTAATTCACGGGCAGATATTTCTTGAAGTGCAATAACGGTATGGGATGCGATATTTATGGCGTCTACGCCTTGCTGTGGTGTTGAACCGTGACATCCCTTACCTTGAATATTTATTGTAAAATAATCTGCCGCAGGTGCCCCCACACCACCGCTTGAAACAATAACTGTACCCGTTTTCAAAGGTAATCCTGCCATAACGTGAAGCATTATGGCACCTTTTATTTTATCCCCCTCGAGCAAGCCGTTTTCAAGCATATTTTTAGCTCCCGACAAAACCTCTTCTGCAGGCTGGAACATCAGTTTAACACCGCTTCGCAATTCCTTTTCGTGTTTTTTTAGAAGCCTTGCCGTACCCAAAAGCATTGCTGTGTGCATATCGTGACCGCAAGCGTGCATATTACCCGTATTACATAAAAACTCAACGTCTGACTCTTCTTTAACCGGTAAAGCATCCATATCTGCCCTTAAAAGCACGGTAACGTTATTTTTATCACCGATAACCGTAACAAGACCGTTTTTACCGCAAGGCTCCACATCACAACCGAATTCCTTTAGTTTCTCTTTAACAAATCCGACTGTCTTTTCAAGCTCAAATCCAACTTCAGCATTTTCGTGAAGATGTCTGCGATATTCTATAATCTCATCTTCAATACCTTTTGCATCAAGCAATATCATGTCTTTCATACTCAATCACCTATATAATTTTATCAAAAAAGCATCTATCATTTCAGACAGATGCTTTGAACTTTTTATAAACTTTTTATTACAAAAAACGTCTTATATCAATTGCCAATTTTTCTTCAAGGTCTATAAGCTTTTTAGTAATCTCTTTTGATTTTTCATCGGCGGCTTCGTATTTATTAAGATACATATTTAATGATTTTACGCCCATATTACAACCGTCGGTAATTAAATCGGCAATCGTGCCGTCAGATTCATTTACAATAAGTTTCATATTCGTTTTAAGCCACGACATACTTTTAGCAATAGGGTTTGGCTCCTTTCCCTCGTCTTTAAACCTATCAAGCTCCTGTTGAATTTCAGAATCGAGCTCATTATGCTTTTGCTTTGAATCAACAAGGAAATTTTTCAAATCGGGTGAATACACATATTTTAAAACATCATCAATAGAAGAAACACCCATTTTAACACCTGCATCGCATTCGCGAAGTAATTTTATTGTATCTTGTTCAATCATAATATCATCCTTTCTGAAAGTATTATTACCAACTTTAGCAAAAATATAAAAGGCACCGTTACAACGATGCCTTTGAAAAAATTATTTATTTTATAAATATTTTAATCAATTTAGTTTTAACGAGAAAGCTTTTAATCAAAAGCTTTACTCTTTTAAATCGGGTGTTATAAAAATACGTATTGATTACTTTTTTTACACCGAATTCATTATACATTTCCCAGAATGCATTATAACCCTCAGGCATCTTTGCAGGTGCAGTGTGGTTACTTTTGATAGCTTGCTCGCCATCCACCTTTGTCAAGCAAAGGTTTTCTGCCTCATTTAACATTTTTGCACCTTTATCAGTATTAACAAAGCATAAGGATACTCCTTTGTTATCATCAAAAAGCTCAGTATATTTTTCTACACCCCAAAAATCACCTAAGGTTATATCTGCTTTATGGGGCTTGCCTGCAAATTCGCATTCAAAACAAGTTGTATTTAAAAGATAGTGTTTATCAAATAAAAAACAAAACGGATCATCAATAAAAAGCTTTTCTATCTTCTTACCGTTTTTACGATATGAAAACGAAAATCTGTGCCAGCCTGTAATTTTATCTCTGAAGTTTACGTCAGAGATATTTTTACTTTTTGACAATACTTTTAAATAGTCCTTCCAAAAGCCCGGGCTTGTAACACCATGACAAATCAAATCAACCGTTGTTAAATTGTCATAATCCTTACCTAAAAAGCTTAATAAACCCGAAACCTGACAAGGTGTACCGGAAAACAATACCTCAACACCGTTTTCAAGATAATTTTTCACGTCAGCAAACGAAGAAGCAATATTGCTTTGGATATATTTTGAGCCTCTCAGTTTATGTAGCTCATCAGATTCAGTTACAAAAACATGCTCTACTTCATTTTTTTCATTAAAAGCGGCACCGAATACTACACCTGATTTTTTAATTATAGCTTGAGCTAACGCAGAAAAAACGCCGCCCGATGAGCTTCCCATACGGATAACATCATTATTCAAATACGCGTGATAAGCTTGAACGAAAGTGCTGTCAGCACTTGAGTGAACACACTTACAAGCATTTACGCATTTATTGCATCCTACACACTTATCAGCATCTACTTTTGCGTTTATAAAACCATTTGAATTTACAACCATTTCAATAGCATTACAAGGGCATAAACAAGAACAAGCCGAACAACCGATGCAATTATCAGTTATTTTCATTTGCTTCACCCTTTCGCTTTTTAAATAATTGAGAAAACAATTCTCTGTTAAAAAACAATACTATAGCTACAGTTGCAAAGGAGCAGAGTATTTGCAACAATTCTGAAGCTACCGTTATCCTTAACACTGCCTGTATGCAAATCAGTAAGCATGACACTATCAACAACGGAAGATTCACACGCACATGGTAAATCTTTCTTGTATGGACCATTCTGATTATCCACATAACAAAAAAAGAAATCATTGTTGTAAAGCAAGCCGCCTGAACCCCGTATTTCGGCATAAGTACAACGTTTCCTATAACACTTATAATTGCGGCTACTGCTGACGTTGTCATAACTGCCGTTGTTTTTTTATAAGCGATATATATTGTACCGTAGAAAGATGCAAAGCATTGGAACACAACACCTAAAAGTAAAAACGGTATATATTCAGAGGATGTTGCATACTGTTCGTTGAAGAAGTTATCTACAACAAACTTTGAAAGTAATAATATAGCCGATGAACCAATAGCTGACATTGAAACAAGACCGTTTATTATACGTGCAGAAAAATCGTTATTTTTCTCTTTTGTTTCATCTATTGCAGATATTTGCCACGCCTGAAAAAACACACTTGTAAAAAGAGAAAGGACTAAAGGTATTTTATTTGCAACCGCATAAATACCGTTACTTTCCACACCGCAATAATGCAATAAAAAGAAGCGGTTTGAAGCGGTTATTATCCAAAGCAAAACTGCATTAGGGATTAACGGAACGCAATAACCTAACATCTCTTTGAGACGCTTTAAAGTAAAAGTAAATCTGATGCCTTTAAATTCTTGTGGCAATATAGCCAAGCAAAGATAAGAAACAGAGATTACCCCTGCAAGCATATAAGAAACAAGATATCCTGTTATTCCGAAACGGAAAACAACAAGGAAAAGTATGTTTCCTAAAAGATATGATAAAGTATAAAGAATTGCAGAAACAGAAAAAGCACTTACTCTATTGACTGCTTTTGCAAACTGTTGCAATGCTGAAAGAAAAACCTGAAAAATTACTGTAGCAATTAAAACCACGTTGTTAACAATACTTTGCTTAAAAACAAAGGTAAAAATCACACCGAGTATAATAAACACAGCAGAAGCTATAAAAGAAAAGGTTATACCTGTTTCAAAGTATTCTACACTGTTTTCTTTCGTATTGTTTATTGCGTACCTGAATATAGCATCAAAAATACTTAAAGATACAATAGGCACCAACAAATTTAATACGGTCATATAAATATCCGCTGTGCCAAACTCCGCCGTTGACAATACGTAACTGTAAACGGGCACCATTAAAAAACTCAAAATTTTGCTACCAAAAGTAGAAATTGCAAATAATCCGGAGTTTTTTAGCAGTTTTGTTAATTTATTCATTAAAATCTTCAATGCAGTTATCGATAAAGCTATGAGATGCTTCAATCATAGACGATAACTGCAAACTATCCTTTCTGCTAAAATCAACATTTGCAATGTTATTTTCAAACTCAACGTCAAACAGCTTCAAAAAATCGACCATTCTTTCGCTGTATTTGCTGTGTGAGACTATATAACACTGTTTTTTGAAAATTGACGAAAAAAGCATTGCATGATACGAGTTGCTTATAACCATTGATGCATTGTTTATAAGCTTCAAGAAGTCGTATGGCGATGCATCAGGAAATCTTATATCGTTGTTTAAATAATGAGATTTATTTCTTAAAGAAACAACCTTCATCCCTGTTTCTTCAGAAACCTTATTAACAAGTGATGTAAATTGCTCTGTCGGGTCTAAATCATAAACGAAAATATAATCCCCTGCTATTGTAGCTGAATCAAGCTTTGATTTCTCTGATAATTCCGCCCACTCCTTTTGTGGCAATAGTAATGTGGGGTCACTTACAACGCAATTGGTTATTCCTTTATTATTCAAAAAATCACTTGTTGTTTTTTCCCTGACGGATAAAGCTTTAAGCTCTGAAGCAATATTTTTAAAAGCCTGAAAATCATTTTCTAACAAATCAAATTTGCCACAGCTTGCAGCATAAGAAATTTTTGTTTTGGCTTTTATACCTTTTCCGAAATAAAAAGGTTGAAACCCATTTGTGATAAGAGGATTCCATATCTGGTCACTACCGCAAACCAACAAATCACACTCAGGATTTTTCTTTATAAGCTCGTCATAGGTTGTACCGTCGCAAAACACCGAAAACTCTTGTTTTCTGAATTTTTTGAAGCTATCAACCTTCTTTTTATTTATAAATTTAAAAACCAGGTTCAACGGTGAAAAGGATTTTTCTTCTTTTTTAAACGAAGCTAAACTAACACCTAAAAACTCAGGTAAATATCCTTTAGCCTTTAAAACGCTTTGAACGGCATATGCCTGTAAGGCTGCACCATAGTTGATTTCATCATAAAAAGTTATTATATAAGCTTTTTTTTGCATAATTATCATCTCTTTAATAGTTTTGAATATATGCTCTCCATTTCAGAAGCTGTTACCGATAAATCAAAACCGCTATCTTTAACGTAATCGGTTTTCATCGTTCTTAAGAGCTTATTGTTTTTCATAAACTCTATAATTTTCCCGGCAACTACCTCTGCAGGCTCATTTATGTCAAAATACGTTATTAAATCTGAAATTTTTGTTTCCTCGGGAGCTTTATCGGTAGCAAAGCAAGGTAGTGCACAGCTTTGAGCTTCAATAAGCACTATCCCCAAGCCCTCATTTTCAGACGGAAGCACAAGCATATCCATAGCGCTTAAAAACTTATCGGTTTCAGCTTGATTGCCTACCATTACAACGTCGTTTTCTACGTCTTTTGTGTTTATATATGTCTTGATGCTTTCAAATTCAGAGCCGTCACCAACAATTACACCTTTGGTTTTTGGGTATAGCTTTTTTAAAGCATCAACTATATCTATAAAAAGTGGTACGTTTTTTTCGGGTGATAATCTGCCGACAAAACCAAGCAAAAACGTTTCATTATCAATATCAAGCTGTTCTCTTACATTTACTCTCTTTTCTTGTGAAAAAGAAAACTTGTTTGTGTCAACAGAATTATTAGCCACTTTAAATTTTTTTGATTTAATTACGCTTGATCCGAAAAAATACTGCCCTGCAGATTTTGAGCAAGCTAACAATTTGTTGCTCATAATTCTATATATAGGTATAAGCAAAGAATATTTTAACGGTCTTACTCCGAGATTGGAGTGACTGTGAAAAATAATCTTTGCTTTGGGTTTCGCTAATTTACAAATTATTCCGTCTATTGCTCTTATCCCACACGAAACGTGAATATGCGCAATATCGAAATCAATATTTTTTAATGCGTTATATTTTTGTTTGATTTTTGAAAAAAATGAAGCTGAATGATTGACGTGATAAACCCGTCCGCCTAACTGATTAACCTCTGTTTCAAATGTTTCAACAGTATCATCTAATGATTCAATAAGAAAAACAAACTCGAATTCGTTTTCATTAATTTTTCTGTAATGATTCATTATGTAATTTTCTATTCCGCCACTTTTACAAAGCTGACAACCTGTATGCAATACACGAACCATATTAATCCTCCGAATCACTATAATCACTATGATCATGGTGATGATGGCGATGATGTTGGCTTTCTCTATACCTACGCCTATCCCTTAACACTGCAGGGTAACAACACATAAGAGCTAAATATATCCAGAACATATCTTTACCCCAAACGGTAAGATTCAAAAGCGCGTCCGGAATCGCATAAGAGAAGAAAATCAAAATAAGGCAGGATAACTTATTATGTTTAAACATTTTGATAAACATAGTTCTTATTACCTTATAAATTAGGAAAATATTAATTAAGCTACCAAACAACCAACCAAACCACAACAAGTTTTCAACTAAAATATTATGAGTTCTTAAGTCGCCCATAAAGCCTATACCAAACGGCTTCTGGCTTATGACAAACATTGCTTCGTTTATAATGCTTCGTCTGTCAGAATCGTCAAAAAACTCACCAATAAGAAGCTTATGAAGAGTACGGCTTTCTATATTATGCTCTAAAAGCCAGCTATACAAGAAATTTGCAATATCAACATAATTCACAAATATGAAAATACCTATTCCGATTACTGCCGCAAGTATCAGCATATTACCAACGGAGAGCTTTAAGGTTTTTAATGAGAATAGGAGAACAAAAAGAAGTATACATACAAGCGGACCTCTTGAGCCCATAAACAGAACGACAAAAACGCCTGCTACGAAGAACAAAATGTATACTATTTTCTTACGATACACAAAGTTAGAATACATCAACAAAGTCGGTACCAGAGTATAATACGAAAGCGACATATTATAGCTGGTTTCAGCTGTACCTACAACACCGATTATAGATGTACAAACCACCATAAAAATTGCAAAAGCAATAGCAATTGGAGCCCATTTTGACAATTTTTCATACAATAAATCAAAATCAGTTATTGAAACTGCTGTTAAAAACAACGTAGACGATATTATTAAAATGTCAGGTGCCGCCGCTAACGTATTACTGAAATTCTCACCATTAAATGCTAAAGTAGATATGAATAGCATTAATAAAATACAGCCCAAGCCAAAAGCATATTTAGCTGAACGTTTTAAAATAACAGGTAAATTTCTTGCAAACAAAAGAAGCATAAGAACGCCGATAAGGGCATTAGCAATAGAGTTATAAGCCACTAATCCCGGTATTGACTGAACTATGCAGAATTTGATTACAGGCAGAAACAGACCTATCGCGATAAAATCAGATAATCTGTTTTCGATTTTACCTTTTTGATATCCGAAAATCATTTGTGGCTCACCTCCTTGCTATTATTTACGCTTTCGTATTTTTACAGTATTTTAAATAGTTTTTATTTGTTTATGATTTATAAGAAAGATTTAATAATTTTGTTACCGTTATCGTACTCTTCTAAAACTTTCTCTAAAGCCTTTTCACAGGCTTTTTCAAAATCCGTCCAATTAATTGAACTGTAATAATTTAATATATCATCTTTAAAGCTTTCACTGTACGGGTTACAAGCGAAGCCTGTATTTTCCGTTAAAACACGGTTGCCCATATGCGACTCAACCGAACACATTAACGGAATACCGAAAACAATACCATCGTAATATTTATTACCCATTGCCAAGCCTTCAGTTTTACCGTGCTCATAAAGATTATGAATAATATCTGTTTCAGGAATGAAATCGAATCTTTCTTCAGGCAGATATTCACCGTGAAAGAAAACATTATCAACCTTTTCACTTTCGCAAAACGACTTCAATTCAAGTGCTTGTTGTTGTTCTCTTCCGTAGTAATGCAATTGAAATCTATTATCATTTTTTAAAACAGATATTATCTGTTTATTAATTTCAACCTGTCTTATCAAGCCCCAAAAAGAAATTCTCAACGGATTTTGTTCCCTCGGGGTGTTAGCTCTTGCACCTTTATACGCCAAAGAAGATCGTTGAAGATTATGAGAAATATAAATCTTATCAGACTCAGGAAGAAATTCACAAAAGCCCTCCGAGCTTACAAAGGTTGCAAAAGAATTCAAAACAAGTTGTCCGACTCTTTTTTTATATAATCCGATTCGTTCATATGTAACATCTCTGTAATCAAGAATAAACTTACCGGAATAATTTTTGAGAATATAATCGCTCAAAAGAATTGCCGGAGTAGAATGAAGAAGAATTATTTTATCATAATGATTTTTCTTCAAAACACCTAATGCAAATTTTCTGAATTTTATAAAGCCTTTAACCTTTTTTACAAGAGGCAAATCATCACTCATTTTATAATCCAGCTTAAAAACTCTGTTTACATTATTTGGAGCGATGTCAGTTGTGGCATCACGGTCCCAATACAGCAAATCAACGTTTTCCGAATTCTCTACACAATCGGTATAGAATGATAAATATGGCATATATTTAATTTTCGTAAAACCGATAATCAGAGTTTTCATTTCTAACCTCATTCACAACAATTCTCAAATAAACTTAAATATTCTTTCATATTTCTGTCACGTGAATACAAATCGTGACCGTAGTTATAACCGTTTTCACCGTATTCAATGCATTTTTCACGGTTATTATAAAAATAAGTCAAAGCATTGATTGCATCGTCAAAATTGTCGCTTGATACTGCTTTACCTATCAAGTTGTCGTTTATCATTGCGCAATATTTAGACCCCTTATCAGCAGAAGTAACAATAGCTTTTTTACAAGCCATAAGAAGCCCTGCCTTACTCGGAACAGAATTGCCTATAACGCCTTTTTTTAAAGGAATAAAGCACACAGAGCATGCGCTATAAACATCCGATACCATATCCTGACTTTCTAAAGGTAAAAACTGAATATTATCAAGCTCTAAGCTTTTGGCTTCATCCATAAAGGCTTGCTTCTGGCTACCCTCACCTATCATTTGAAATACAATTTTTTCATTATGAGTAAGGCACCTTGCGACCTCAATAACCATTTTATAATCAAAAACGTAACCCATTGTCCCCGCATATTGAATATAAAACTTGTCTTTCGACATATTGTATTTCTTGACAAATCTATTTTCATCCCATTTTACCTGATGAACCGATTTATCATCAAACCAATTAACAATAACCTTGATTTTATTCTCAGGTACGCCTTGTTCAACCAGCTTATCCTTCATATCATCCGATATAGCGGTTATTACATCGGCATTTTTATACGCAATTTTCTGAAGCATAAAAAATACCTTCTGCATCCATTTTTGATTCATAACGCCACTTGCAATACTGCTACCGGGGAACATATCCTGCACATTGTAGATGATTTTTTTGTTTTTTGCCTGTTTTTTCGCAAATAGCAAGGTATATAACACTGTTGGTGAGGATTGAACAAAAATAACGTCACCATCATCAATTATCTTTTTTAATTCTTTTTTTACTTTCCAAGAATACTTAATTCCCTCAATATATCTTTTAACGAATGCACTCTTTTTCACATTGGGAACATCAATTAAACTATATTTAAAGGTATCAAATTTTTCTAATTCATCAGGAATATGCTTATCAACACCGTTTTCCGCACAACCTATCAAACTAACAGAATGGCCTGCAGATAAAACATCCTCTAACATTGTTGTCATAAGGTGGAAAGAGGGATTGGGCTTGGTATAAAAATCTAAGGAAGCTATATAAATCAGATTCATTTACAGCTCCTCCTATACTCATTCATCTTTCTACCCTCATGAGTTTCAAAGGTGTTGTTCAAAACAAAACCGTTTTTTATATAAAAGCTATTAACAGAAGCGTTATTATCTGCATCTGTATCAAGAGAAATATACTCGTACAAAGAAGAATCAACTTCTTCTATAAGCTTTTGCATAAGAAGTGAACCAACACCCTTCGACTTTACAGAAGGGTCAACCCCTATTGATGACACGTACATATATTTCTCGCTTCGCTTTGCTTCACCCGGTTTTAACAACGCGCGAACCAATCTCATAAATACGGTAGGTTTTCTGAAAAAGGCACCCAAGCTATACCATGCAAAAGGTATCAACCTTGTTTTTATCATATACTTGTAAAGCCCACTCATATCCCCTGAATAAGCGAGAAAACCGACCGGTTTATCACTATCACTAAAAGCCACAAGTAAACCGGACTCCTCATGCTCACAATAAACACTGTACATTTGCTTCAGAAAGCCCTTTCCCATAAAAGTAAGAAAAAAGCCTTGAAACGTAGCAAGATGAATGTCAACAATGTTCTCTATAAGTGCTCCGTCTGTTCTATTCAGTTTTCTGACACGAATTTTTTCGTTAGCATTACTATTGCACATTTTATCTCCGCACTCTTAAAAATTGTTGTAATAAATTCGTTTTTTAGTTTAAATTTCAATAATGTTTTCGTTGTTCAAAACGCTTATTTTAAATAATCTTTCAAAATTGTTATATATCTTTCAATAACATAGTCAACCTCTTCTTCAGTTAACGATGTATGTAAAGGTAATGTTATTTCATTTTTATAGTAGTCATAAGCGTTCGGATAATTTTTAATATCAAATCCTAAGTTCTTATAAGCTGTATGCATAGGAAGAGGCTTATAATGAACGTTACAGGCAATACCCGTATTGCCCATTTTTATGATAATTTCATTTCGTTGATTTTCATCTATCCCGGGAATTCTTGTAATATATAAATGCCCCGAGGATCTATAATCATCAGTAACGTGCTCTAAAGTCACTACTCCCAACGGCTTCAACGCCTCGTTATATTTATTTATAATATAATGACGTCTGTCTAACATCTGAGGATATCGCTGAAACTGACTGATACCCATAGCAGCAACAACATCAGTCATATTACACTTATACCAAGTTCCTACGATATCATAGTCCCATGAGCCATGGCATTTTGAATATGCATCCTTGCTTTGACCGTGAAGGCTCATAAGCTGAAGCTTTTTATAAATGTCATCATTACTGATTCCCTCGATAGCTTTCCATGTAAGAGCACCGCCTTCAGCCGTTGTAAGATTTTTAACAGCATGAAAGCTAAAGCTTGTGAAATCTGCAATTGAACCAATCTTTTTATTTTTATATTCTGCACCCAATGCGTGAGCAGCATCAGCAACAACCGCAATTCTGCCTATTGCCTCCTGAAGCTCATTGGCAGGTGTAAATAATTCTTTCTTTTTTTCTACAATATCAAAAATCCTATCGTAATCACAAGGAAGACCTGCTAAATCAACCGGTATAATAACCTTGGTTTTTTCGGTAATAGCTTTTTCAAGCGCATCATAATCTAAATGAATATCATCTTTTTGAGAATCAACTAAAACAATTTTAGCACCAATATGGTCAATAACAGAAGCTGTAGCAGTATAAGTATAAGCACAAGTAATTACCTCGTCTCCCTCACCAACACCAAGAAGACGCAAAGCAAGCTCAGCGCATGCCGTTTGAGAATTCAAGCATACGCAACAATCAGAGTCAACATATTCAGCAACAATCTTTTCTAACTTCTTTGTTCTAGGGCCTGTTGTAATCCAACCCGACCTTAAAGCCGCTGCTACCTCATTAATTTCATTTTCAGTAATATCCGGTGGTGAAAAGTTAATTACCATTTTGCAACATCCTTATAATTTTTCTGTAGTTATTGACAATATTTAACTGTTTTTGATAAAGGGTTCAAATCCCTTATTTTTTAAGGGGAGTAAACTTACCCAAAAAGTTTGCTATAATATTAGGTTGGCCCGCCCAGAGGGATTACCGTCTGTGCTGGCACAGACTATTCGCTCGGCGACCGTTGCTCCGCAACAGTACCCGCCTCCCGCTCTTCGCTAAAAACAGTCCACCGGACTGTTTTCTTTACGCTCAGACCCTCTCGGGTTCAAATCCCTTATTTTTTAAGGGGAGTAAACTTACCCAAAAAGTTTGCTATAACATTAGGTTGGCCCGCCCAGAGGGATTTGAACCCCCGTTCTTCAGAATCGGAATCTGCTGCGTTATCCAACTGCGCCATGGGCGGATATATTTGCCCATAGTATACGAGCATACTCTGTAATTATATACTATTATATAGTTTTTTTCAAGATTAACTTTAATAAAAAGCATAGTTATTTTACACAAAAAACGACCCTGTTTTTCAACAAGGTCGTTTGTGTATATATTTCTAATATAAAAATATTACGGCTTTTTAATCTTGTTAAGCTGAGCGTTGATGCCTAAAAGCTGTTCTTTTGAGAACTTAATGTTTGCGGCACCCATAAGGCTTGTAAGACGAAGCACTGTAAAGCTACCCATCATCTGCATCATCATACCGCCCATCTGCTCGCTATCAACCTGAGTATTTCCGAGGCCTTTCATCATCTGACCTGCTAAGCCCTTGAAGAAAGCTGCACCCTCTTGAGTTTGAACGATATCGGAAAGTCTGTCGTTTAATGAGAAATAGCCGTCAACCTCAGTAATGTCAAACCAGTTAAGAACTGCACCCTTTTCACGCAAACGGTAATCGGGGTTAAACTCTTCAACCTTACGGATAAATGATGAATCCTTATATTCACCTGCTACAGCAACAAGCTCTGTTTCGCCACAATTGGGAACATCGAAATAGAAGAAATGCTCTGCACTTGCTTTTTTGCCAAGGCTCTTACCGTTTGCGAAAAGCTCAACCTCGGGAAGATTTGAGTAAACGGTAACCTTTGTTACGTCCTCTACTCTGTCAACGTATCTCTTACCGCAGATATGAACGAATTTTTCATCAGAAAGCCAAGCTTTATAAGCATAGAAGGAGTCCTTTTTATACTTACGGTCAAAGGTTACAAGACCTTTATGATTCTGACCGTTTTCGCCACCTTCGTTACGGCTGTCAGCGCCGAAATCGAACATATTCCATACGTGAGTTGCCCACATATATTTTCTTGAGAATAACTGCTTGATAAGCTCTTCGTGATAATATGCCTGATATTCCTCTGTGTAGTCACCCTGCTGAGGATTTGAAGTGTGCCAGTTAAGAGCTTCACAACCGTATTCGCTACATCCTATCGGAATATTGGGATACTTAGCGTGGAAATTGTCAAACCAAGGACCGTTCATCGAGGTTTCGCCGCCGTACCAACCGAAATAATGGTTATAGGAAACAGCATCGGGAATCTGAATATAGGGACTATCAATATTACACATCGAAAGGGCTGCAACAACAGTTTTACGTGTTTTATCCATCTCGTGAACAAGGTCATTAAGAATTCTATGGTTTTCAAGGAGATCGGGATCATCGTCGCCCTGCATTGTAATCTCGTTTGAAAGACCCCATACAACGATTGAAGGATGGTTGTAGTTTTGAATTACAAGCTCCTTCATCTGTGAAATTGTGTTATCTCTACCTGTGGGCATGTGCTTTGAAATATAAGGAATTTCTGCCCAGATTACAAGACCCTTTTCATCACACAAATCGTAGAAATATTGGTCATGCTGATAGTGAGCAAGACGGATTGTTGTAGCACCAACCTCGCAGATAAGCTCAATATCCTCCTTATGATGCTCTGGAAGGAGAGCGTTACCGAAGCCCCATCTGTCCTGATGGCGAGAAACACCGCGAAGAGGATATTCTTCACCGTTAAGAATGAAGCCGTTTTCGGGATCGATTTCGAATGTACGGCAACCGAATCTTGATGAAATATTATCAATAGCTTTGCCGTCAACAACAAGCTCAAGCTCTGCTGTATAGAGATAAGGATCTTTTTTACCGTGCCAACGGTGAACGTTTTGGATATCAAGTGTTACCTTAGTATCTGCAGTTTCTTTTTCTGAAACAACTTTACCGTCAGCATCCTTGATAGCATATTTTATAATCTGATTTTCAACGGGATTTGTAATCCAGGTTTCAATTTCAACTTTTGCATCCGCACCGTTGATTTCAGGTGTAATCATAAGACCGGGGCCACCGTGATAGCTAAGGTCAAAGTGAGCTTCACTTACGCAAATAATGTTAACGTCTCTGTAAAGACCGCCGTAGAAGGTAAAGTCCGCCATTTGAGGATAAACTTTATCATTAGCAGAGTTATCAACGGCAATAACGATAAGGTTATCAGCTTTAAGAGTGTTAGTTATATCAACTCTCCAGGTTGAATAACCGCCGTCGTGATGAGCAAGAATTTTTCCGTTAACGTAAACGTCTGCTGAAGAGTTTGCACCCTTGATTTCGAGATAGTATTTATCTGCTTCGGGAAGGTCAAGCTTTTCAAGCTTTCTTACGTAATAGCAAGTACCGCGGAAGAAATCGCTGTCACCGTCCTGACCGTCAATTGCATTCCAAGAATGAGGAAGATTTACCCAATCCCAATTCATAGGAAGCTCTGCAGGTACGGATGTAGCCTGCTTTGAAAAAGCCCATTTTCTATTGATATTAATAATCTGTCTCATATTTTGCTCCTTTTGTTTCTTTAAAAAACTGCCGATATTTTATTATCGGCAGCTTTTGTAATTTTATTAGTTTTGTGTTCTTCTTGCTTCAAGGTCCGCAGTCATTTCATCAACCTTTTTCTTGTTAAGGTTGTAAATAAATGCAATACCGATTAACTGCATTACTGCACTCAACAAGTAAAGACCTGCAACAAGCCAACACATATTTTTAGCTGTCTGGAAGCTCTGACCGATTGTACCGAGCTCTTCCTGATAACCGAGAAGACCCATTACGAAAATAACGATTGAGGGACCAACACCCTGAGCAAGTTTACGGAAGAATGAATGAAGTGAGTAAACTGTGCCCTCTTCGCGAGTACCGAATTTCCATTCGTTGTACTCAATAGCATCACTCATCATAGCCCATGAAACACAAGTGTAAACACCCATACCGATACCGAAGAGAACAAGACCTGCAAGATAAACGAGTAAAGCTGTTTGGCGTGCTTCAACCATCGGGAAGAACATCATTATAACTGCACCAACAAGAGTAACGATTGAACCAACAACAGAAACTTCTTTTTTACCGAATTTATTAACAAGAGTTTTAATAAACGGAATGAAAATAACCATCGGAAGGAAACCGATCATTGTAACAACACCTGACATTGAAGCGTTGTTGAAATATGTTGCAAACATAATTGTATTTGCAGTTGAAGCAGATTGCATACCGAGGAACATACCCATAGCAGCTACTGTAGCACCTACTGCAGGACGGTTCTTCATAAATTTAGCAAACGATGAGAAAATATTTGATTTTCCTCCTGCTTCTTGGGTTTTAACTGCATTTTCATCAACACGGATAGTTGTTAACTTTATCATAACCATAAATGCGATAAAGCCAAGCACACCCATTATGAGAGCAGCAAAGAAAACACGGTTACCTAAAAGTGTTTCAAACTGCTTACCTGTAAGCGGGTCAAGAACAGCATCACCGATTTTGTATGCCTCGCCTGTTACGGGATTTGTATGATAATCGCCTGTTCCGTCATAAGTAACCTTCTGCCAAATAATCATAGGAAGGATAACCATAGGTACAATGTTACCAAACATTGAACCGATTGAACGCCATGTAGAAAGCTGTGCACGCTCACCTGTATCCTCAGTAATGAGAGAAAGCATTGAGCCGTAAGGAACGTTTGCAACTGTGTAGCAAGCATCCCAAACAATGTAGCCAAGAACAAAAAGAATTGCCTTAACAACCACACTTGCATTGGGGAAAGGAAGGAATACTGCCGCACCTGCAACTAAAAGACCGCAAGCACCAATAAAAATATACGTTTTGAATTTGCCCATTTTATACTTTCTCTTATCGTTATCAATAAGACCGCCAATAAGAGGGTCATTGATAGCATCCCAAGCCTGAACGAGCAAGAGAAGAACGGAAAGCAAACCCGTTTCCATCATCATATAAACGAGCCAGAAGGTCTGAACGGTGCCCTTAAGAGCAAAGCTCATATTACAACCAAAATCACCTAAAGCGTACGCAACTTTATCTCGCATACCAAACTTGCGTACACCATTTGAATCTAATTTAGCCTGTTTCACTGCCATAAAGATTCTCCTTTTATCCAAATATTTGGTTTTCAATTGGTATTTTTTGTTAAAATACCACAAAACCTTTCAACAAGTTAATTCTATATTATTTTTAATAATTCGGTGAGTAATTTTTTTGCATTTTTTAGTATTATTTTTTGTTCACTATTGAATTTTCACAAAAATTATACGATAATATAAATGAGGTGAGATGCATTTATGTTTTACAAAAAAGAATTAGAATTTTTCATAAAAGCTATGGGAAATCTTAAAATAAACAGCAATATAATTGACGAAAACCATCTTTCAGAAGATATAGATATGGGCATACGCCGTCTTTTAAATCTTGAAAACGATTATACTGCATTCTTTTCTCAATGCTTCGGTAAAAGCAGAAATGACGTAGTTGTTGTTACGGATATGTTTTTATGCAACTATGTATTTATCCCTTTACCCGAAAACGAGAACAATTCTATTCTTGTATTAGGCCCCTACACAAAATCGCTTATTACTAAAAACACAATAAACAAGAAAACTGTTGAAAGCTCTCTCCCCGCTTATATCAACGAGCAATTAGAAAAATTTTATTCAGCTATCCCCTATATACAAAACGATGATATAATATTATCTCTTGTAAATTCGATTTGCGAGGTAGCTTTTAAATCAATTGAAAATTTCTCTGTTGTAAATCTGATTTGGCAGAGAGATTCGGATATAGTATACACGCCCAAAAACTCCGAACACACAAAGGAAACTGACCCTTGGTTAACAATTCAATTTTTGGAAAGAAGATATGCAATAGAAAATGAATTGATTAACGCGGTTTCAAAAGGTCTTACTCATAAGGCTGAAATGATATTCAGTAACATTAAACCCGAAAATGCCCTTGAAAGCCGTTTAACAGATAACCTGAGGAACACAAAGAATTATATGATAATTCTTAACACGCTTTTAAGAAAAGCCGCAGAGCAAGGAAAGGTTCATCCCTATCACATTGATTTAGTATCCTCAGACCTTGCTTTAAAAATCGAGGCTATGCAAGCCTCGAGCGAATGCGAAGACCTTTTAAAATATATGGTAAAAAAATACTGCCGTCTTGTTAACAAGCATTCTCAAAAAAGCTATTCTTTGTTAATACAAAAGGTTACAACTCAAATAGAATCCGACCTTTCCTCCGACCTGAGTTTAAACAGCCTTGCTTCTATATTCGGAGTAAACCCAAGCTACCTTTCCTCTCTTTTCAAAAAAGAAACCGGCGTAACGCTTACCGAATACGTAAACAAGAAAAGAGTAGAAAGAGCAAAAGAATTGCTTTTGTCAACAAATTTGCAAATACAAAATATATCTCAGCGTTGCGGAATACTTGACGTAAACTATTTTACAAAAACCTTTAAAAAGTACACGGGATTAACCCCGAAAAAATACAGAGAAAATCAAACATAAATGAAAAAATCGGCACAAATGCTCAAATAAAGCCTTGTGCCGATTTTAATTTATTTTGAACGCTTTTTATTTAAAAGCTCAATATTCTTTTCAACCTGTTTTTTATGAAGCGGATACCAAAACCACAAAATTATTGCAAGTAAAATAAAGCCGATTGCGGGCACTAAGGTTGAAATATCAAAAATACCTTCCGTAACGTTTTTATCAAATGCTGTCGCTTCACTGTAACCAATAGCGGTCAGAAGTCCGCCCGTTACACCTGATGCCGCCGCTTGACCTAATTTTCTTGCGAAAGAATAAAGGGCATAAACAGAGCCGTCCTCACGCACGCCGTTTTTAATTTCAGAATAATCTATAACGTCGGTAATCAAAGCCCAGCTTACCATTGAAAAAACACCGAGCCCAAGCCACGAAACTGTTTGCACTATAATATAAACGAATACGTTTTGCGGTCTTAAAAAGTAAATTAAAAGGCTACCTAAGCCTGCAAAAAGATTGGAAAAAGCACTTATTTCGGCTTTACCGAATTTTCTTGCAACAGGCTTTGAAACTGCCGCAGCAAAAATCATCGCTCCCATCATAGCTAAAGTAGAAACGCTTTGCATACTTGCGTTTCCGTAGTAATTGGGGAAAATATAATTTGTCATCTGCTGAAGGGTTAATTGAGATAAAAGCATAACTACAGATGCGACAATTATTGAAATTAAAGCTCTGTTTTTCACTGCATTTTTTAGCATTTTAAAAACGTTATTATCGTTGTGAGAAGCACTTTCGGAATGATAGGTCACTCGCTCTGTAACAAGACTATAACACAACAAATAGCAAACGATTGCTAAAACGGAGCAAACACCCGCTACAACAGTAAATCTGCCACCATTCATTATATCCTTACCGTTTACTTTATCATAAACAATCAGCGGAATTACTGCAGTTACAAAAGCACCTGCAAGCATACCGCCCATTGAACGATAGGTTGAAAGAGATTGACGGTCATCAGGTGAACTTGAAATTGTAGAAGCCATTGACCCGTAAGGAATATTTACCCCCGTATAAAAAACAGAGCCCCACAAAATATAAGTTATAAAAAGATAAAAAACCTTTGCGGCGTAGGGCAAATTCGCTAAAGAAGATTGATACATTAAAAATGAAGCTATTGCAACGGGACCGCTCAATCTTAATATCCAAGGCTTGAACTTACCTTTAGATGTGGTTTTACTTTTATCGCAGATTCTACCCATTGTAACGTCAGTAAAAGCATCAATAAATCTTGCTATCATCATTATTACGCCGATTATGGCAGGTGAAACACCCATAACGTCGGTATAAAATTTCATAAGAAACGACGACGATAAAATGAAAGTAAAATCATTACCGAAGTCACCGAATAAATAACCTAATTTATCGCGAAAACCGAAAGGTCTTATATTTGAAGACACAAGCTCATCCCCTAAAAATGCATTATTCAAAAATACTTTTCCTAAAATATAGTGAAATATGCAAAACAAGGTTAATAACACGTGTAAAATATTTAGAAAAAATAAAAATAATGCACCTTTTGTCGATAAAAAACTCTTGACAATGGGTGTATTAATGATTATAATTTAAGAGATGTGCCGGTGTGGCGGAATAGGCAGACGCAAGGGACTTAAAATCCCTCGGTGGCAACATCGTACCGGTTCAAGTCCGGTCACCGGCACCAAATAGAGAATTTACACTTTTTGTGTAGATTCTCTATTTTTGTTTTATATGATAACAAGGACTTGAACCGGTCTCGCCGAAGGCGAACATAATCGGGTGTTCGCGTAGCGAATGACGGGCAGAGCCCGTCAAGTCCGGTCACCGGCACCAAATAGAGAATTTACACTTTTTGTGTA
>JAGBCU010000048.1 GCA_017937865.1 Clostridia bacterium
ACTTTATTTGAAAAGGTAAGCTTGTGTCAATGAAACCTATGGTTTCACGACGTTCGGGGGCTCACGTCGGGTACCACCCACCAAAAGACAAGCTTTTGGTCGCCCCTCCTTTTTACCTGCGATAAAAAAGAGGGATAAACAATTCTTCTATCCGTCTAAACCTAATAGGTAAGAGAACTACCCACCACCGTTCCGATTTAATAAACAAATAACAGACAGTATGTCGCACGGAATATACAATCCTTTATCTTTTAATTTATTGAAGAACGGTCCCCCTCCCTATGCTTCGCACAGGGAGGCAAGGCTATCGCTAATATTCAATTTTTTTTACTCCTTGCGAAGCTTTACAATAGCCAACGCAGTTCCGAAATTTGCCACTTGCCATTTCCCATTTGCCATTTTGCAAAGCCTCCGGCATCTGGGAGCTGGCATCTGTCATCTTTATAATTGCAACGCAGTTCCGAAATTTGCCACTTGCCACTTGCCATTTTCAATTTTAAAAGTGAGATTTTTCATTGTTTTTTATCGGAAAAATAATAGTTTAAATATTGAAAAACCAATATATGTGTGCTACAATATAACAGATAATGAATTATTATGTCCCAGGGAGGATTTGTTATGAGAAAAGAGTCAGCCAGAATAGGCTTTATCGGTATCAGCGGAAGAGGTTCAGGTATGCTTGACCTTCTTTTACAGGTTGAGGGTGTAACTGTTCCTGCAGTTTGCGACCTTATCCCCGAAAGAGCGGAAAGAGGTATCGAAATAGTTGAAAAAAGAAATGAAAAAGCATACCCTGTTCACGCATATCTTGATTATAAGGAAATGTTTGAAAAGGAAGAGCTTGATGCTGTTGTTATCGCTACTACGTGGATAACTCACGCTATGATAGCTATTGATGCTATGAACGCAGGTCTTCACGTTGGTATGGAGGTTGGCGGTGCTGCTTCTGTTGAAGAGTGCTGGGAAATGGTTCGAACAAGCCTTCGTACAGGAAAGATTTGTATGCTTCTTGAAAACTGTTGCTACTGCCGTAACGAAATGGCTGTTTTCAATATGATTCGTAAGGGTATGTTCGGTGAAATCGTACATATGGAAGGCGGTTACCGTCACGATTTAAGAGATGAGATTTGCCTTGGCAGAGAAAATATTCACGGCAGACTTTATAACTTCATCCACCGTAACGGTGAGGTTTACCCAACTCATCAGTTAGGCCCGATTGCTAAGGCTCTTAACATTAACAGAGGTAACAGATTCTTAACCGTTAACTCAGTTGCAAGTAAGGCTCGCGGTCTTCATCAGTGGATTAAAGACAACAAAGGTGAAGAGTACGACCTCTTCAATACAACCTTCAACTGCGGTGATATAGTTACAACTATCATTAAATGTGCTAACGGTGAAACAATTAAGCTTACTCATGACTGTTCACTCCCCAGACCTTATACACGTGACTATGAGGTTCAGGGTACAAAGGGTATTTACTCAGAGCCCGAGGACAGTAAAGGTAGAATTTATATCGACGGTATGCATCCTGATGACGACAGCTGGACTCATAGCTGGGATGATTTTGAGCCTTGGCGTGAAAAATACGAGCATCCCCTTTGGAGTCTTTATGAAAAAGGCGGCATAAAAGCAGGTCACGGCGGTATGGACTATCTTATTCTTTCATCCTTTGTTGACAGCGTATTTGAAGGGGAAAAAGCTAATATCGACGTATTTGATACAGCTTCATGGATGGTAATTACCTGCCTTTCAGAGCAGTCAGTTGCAATGGGTGGTGCACCTGTTCCCGTTCCTGATTTCACAAACGGTAAATGGATAGACAGAGAGCCCATAAGACGCGGTATGTATTGTCTTGAAGAGGTTTGCGAAGAATTTTTTGAAGAAGAATAATAGGTGATTGTATGAAATATTATATCGGTGTTGACGGTGGCGGAACAAAAACAGCTTTTGCCCTTTTTGACGAAAACAAAAATATCGTAGCTCAAAACGAAACTGAAGGCTCAAATCACGAAAATCTTGAGGGTGCAATTCCTCAGGCAGCAGGGATAATCGCAAACGGTATCAACGGTCTTTTAGAAAAAGCAAATCTTAAGTTCCAAGACGTTAGCGGTGTTTTAATGGGCCTTGCAGGTATCGACCATCCCTATCAGCATGATGAAATGCAGGTTGAGCTCGGTAAATTAGGTATTATCGGTTGCCGTATCTACAACGATGGCTTTATAGTTATTAAAGCAGGCGTTGGTGCAGGTGCAGGTATCGGCTACAACTGTGGTACGGGTACTTGCTGTAACTGTATTGATAATGACGGAAATATGTGCCAGATTGGTGGCTTTGACGTTCTTTCAGGTGATAAGGGCAACGGCCACTGGGTTGGCTCTCAGGCATTCAGAATTATGTATGACGAAATCTGCCTTGGTAAAAACAAATCACAGATTACCGCATTAATGGAAGAAAAAGCAGGCATCAAAGATAAGGATACTCTTCTCGGCTCTCTTGCAGTGCTTGAGAATGAAGAAAAGGGTGAGGCTTTCTTAAGAATGCTTATCGTTTCTTTCTTTGAAGCTGCAAACAATGATGATGAAGAGGCACTTAAGGTTATTGAAGAAATGGCACAACGCGGTGCTGACTTTATTTGCGGTCATATCAACAAAATGAACTTCACAGACGAGGTTATTAATATCGTTCTTTCAGGCTCAATTCATACTAAATTGCCTTCTTATAAATATACTGACAGAATGGCACAGCTTGTTACTGAAAGAACAGGTAAAAAGCTTAACTTCATAAAGCTTACTTGTGCACCCGTTGTAGGTTGTGTAAACTGGCTTCTTGAAGACTGATTAATTTTGTAATTTATTCCGAAAGGACTTGAAATAATGAAAGAAATCAATTTAACAGTTATCGGCTCAGGTAGTACTTATTGTCCCGAACTTATCTACGGATTTATTGAAGCAAAGGACTCTCTTAAACTTAAAAGAGTTGCTTTTATGGATATTGACGAGAGAAAGCGTACTATCGTTGGCGGTCTTTGTGTTCGTATGCTTAAAAGCGCAGGTATCGATTGCGAGGTTGTTATGACTGATGATCTTGACCTTGCTTTACAGGGTGCAGACTTCGTTGTTACTCAGATTCGTGTAGGTAAGCTTCCTTGTCGTCATATCGACGAATCAATTCCGCTTAAGCATGACCTTATCGGTCAGGAAACGACAGGTATCGGTGGCTTCTTTAAGGCTCTTCGTACAATTCCCGTTATGAAAAATATCGCTGAAAGAATTGAAGCAATTTGTCCTGATGCATGGCTTATCAACTTTACTAACCCTTCAGGCATTATTTCTGAATTCCTTCTTAATCACACAAACGTTAAGACAATGGGTCTTTGCAACGTTCCGATTGCTATGATTGATGACGTTAAGGCTGCAGTAGGTGAGGACGCAAAGATTACATATCTCGGTCTTAACCACCTTAGCTGGATTACATCCGTTAAAGTAAACGGTGAAGAAAAGTTTGATACAATTTTTGATGATAACTTTGCTCCTACCGTTATGAAGAATATTCACGATGATGGCTTCGATATGGAATGCCTTAATGCTTGCAAGGGCTTCCCCTCATCATATCTTCAGTACTATTACAGCCGTGAAGCAAAGCTTCATCATTTAAAGCACGGCTCAAAGAGCAGAGCTCAGGTTTGTATGGAAATTGAAGAACAGCTTCTTGAATTATACAGCGATAACGAGCTTGTTATTAAACCCGCTCTTCTTGAACAGCGTGGTGGCTATAAATATTCTCTTGCAGCCGTTTCACTTATTGATTCTATTGCAAACGATAAAAAAGACGTTCATGTTGTTAATATCAAAAACAACGGTACTCTTAAGTTTATGGATGACGATGACGTTGTTGAAATTGCCGCAGTTATCGGCAAGGACGGTGCAACACCCGTTGACATTGGTGAATTCGACAACCGCCATATCATAAGCCTTATGAGAACAGTTAAATCTTATGAGAAGTATACCGTTGAAGCTGGTATCAAGGGCTCTGACGAAGATGCTCTCAACGCTCTTATGCTTCATCCTCTCTGCGGTGACTTTGCACAGTCAAAGGCTTGCTATGAAGAGATGAAAGAAGCCCATAGAAAATACCTTCCCCAATTTTTTAATAACTAACGCACATTGCACATTTTAGCCACCCGAACTCGCGTACCCTTGTACGTTACGGGGTGTCTAAAAAGCACACTGCACGTCATTTATTAAAAATTTCAAGAGGGAAAACCACGGATTACCAATAATCAAACTTAAGGAGCTTATTATGGCTAAAAAACCTAAAAAGCAAAAAGAAATAATCCCCGAGGGTATGAGCAGAAAAGAGTATGCTGATGCAGCATACAGAAAAAAAGTAACTATAATAAATGCTTGCATTATTTTTGCGTTTATTATTGGTGTTGTTGCTGTTATTTTCGTTGGTTGGTATAACAATGAGAAAGAAAATGAACGTTTTGACGCTATTGCAAACGCTTTCTACGAAGAACGTGATAATGTAAAATCAGAGCTTGAAGCAATTGAGAAAAACGGTGGCTCTCACGAGGATAAAAGTGCTGTTAAAATTGAGCTTACCGATGACAATTTTTCTTATTGGATTTATGAGCTTGATGAGTCCTATCAAGGTGACAGAGAAAGCGATACCTACGGTTGCTTTGGCGGTGCGGAGATTCATCTTCAAGGTATGTTTGTGACCCGCGATTTCCCCGGCGGTAAACAGTATTGGGTATATAGAAAGCACGCTCACGATGAGCACGAAGGTCATGACCATAGCGACGAAGAGGTTGAAGCTGATATTTCTGAGATGATTCCCATCGAAGTTATTTTTGACGGTGACGTTGAAATTCCCGAAGATGGCACTTGGGTTGATATTGTCGGTATTGTAGGCCCTGACTCAACTAAAAACCTTTCCGGTGTAAGAGATGCCAAAATGACAATAATGGATAAGCCCGGAACAGAATACGTTGAATAACAGACTGTCAATAACCCCGCATAAACATAAAAATACTGATGTGAAAGCATCAGTATTTTTATTTGTCGTGTTTTTACCCACTCGAGG
>JAGBCU010000049.1 GCA_017937865.1 Clostridia bacterium
ACAAAACGCGATATATTTCGCTACGCTCAATGCGATATGATATAAATCCTTTCTATTCTCGTGCCGAAGGCACATATCGCACCGAAGGTATATCGCATACAACGTATATATCGCAAATCTGTCAGGATTTATATCGCGGTGCTTTCGCACCATATTTGCCACTTGCCATTTCCAATTTGCCATTTTGCGAAGCCTCTAAGTAATTATTTTTTTACTATTCCGTCTTGTGTGCCAATAATCTCTAATTGAGAGGGAAGAGAATCGCATATCTGATTTCCGTTTTTCAAGGTGATAGAATTAGTTATAATGCCCTTAGCCTCAACCTTATCTCCGACATTCAATTTACCGAACTCATAATCTTCCGCATCTGCATAAAGATCATAGCTTATCATATACGAGTATTCGTTGTTTATTTCAATTTTTATGATATTACATGCTCCGCTTTCAACGTGAGCGTGTGAGCCGTTAACGGTCACCCCAACTGATGTTGTATCTATTTCGGTTATTTTTCCTGTAACAACAACCTCAGCCGGCAAATATTCATTAACAAAATCGGAATAATCATCATTGCGTAAATAATCAACATAAATATCGTTTAATTCATTATAACGAAGCTCTTCACCGTTTCGGCAGGAAATTGTTGCAGAGGTATTATCTCTTATTATGAAAAATGCCGGATATCCTACGATTATACCCACAATAATAAGCATAATAATAAGCTTTTTGATTCTCTGCTTAGGATTCTTTGCTCCACAAGCCTGGCATTTTTTCGCACTTTTTGCCATTGTTGCACCACATGTTTTACAAGCCATCATTTTTTTATTCATAACAGGTTGCTGTGTGGTGTTTTCTGTAGTCTGGGTAGTTTGGTTAGTTTCCATTACTTTTTACCTCCAAAAATAAAATAGCTCATCTGAAGCTAAGCAAAGGCATAACTTTGATTTGCTTTGGTATAATTTTATAATTACCACACACATTGTACACCATATTTGGTGTAAAGTCAATACACCTAATTTAGTGTAATATACAATTTAACTATCACAATTAAGGGGATAGTTTATGAAAAATTATATTGAAATCATCAGGGATCTAAGAGAAGATAACGACAAAACACAAAAAGAAATAGCTGACTATTTAGGTACAACACAACAGGTTTATTCTCGATATGAAAAAGGTGAAAACGAAATTCCCGTAAGACATATTATAGCTCTTTGTAAATATTACAACGTATCTGCAGATTATATTTTAGGCTTAAAATAAAATTTTCACCTCATAAATCATTTGGTAAATATTAAAAAACAACAAATGAAAAGGCGGTCCCCCTCTCTTCGAAGAGAGGTAACCGCCTTTGTTAGTTTGTTCTATTGGTGGGGCAATTCTTACCGGTACCGTTTGTATTCTTTGCTTTTTTTTTAAAGAGGTAAGACCTGCTCCCAAATTTATTAACGCGACAATTATATCGTTTTTATGCTACTATTTTTCCGTTGTAATCTCTCAAGCCTGCGTGGATTTCATATTCAACGGATAGCTGTTCGGCTTTAAATTTATGAAAGTCTTCACGATTGGCAAGATTTGGTTTTTCATTTTTGTTTTCTTTTTTCTGTCTTCTTATACTTCCTATACACCACCAATGATACTCAATTTTCGCTGCAAGAATTTTCTGTTTAAGGCTTTTCATAAAATAGCACTCCTTTACATTTATTAAGAACGATTGCCTTAGGGTATACGCTCCCTCGATTTTCATCTTTCGTTCTTTAACTACAATTATACATATACCCCTTGTCGAAAAATGTCCCATTATCCCGAAAAAATAAAAAATTTATTTAAAAATATAAAATTCGGGCAAACGGGGTAGCTTAAAGCCGAAAAGAGTTTAAAAATGGGCTAAAAGGTTGGTATTTGGTGTATTGTATTGATAAAAAATATATGATAAAATGACTTTATAATGGAATAATATATATTCAAAAGATTTTAACGAAAGCGGTAAGATTATGAATATTCGTAAAAACGTAACGGAGCTTGTAGGTAACACACCTCTTTTACAGGTATCAAATATTATGATTTCTGAAAATTCAGAGGCAACTATTCTTGCAAAGCTTGAGTGCTTTAACCCTACCTCAAGTGCAAAGGACAGACCTGCCCTTGAAATGATTCTTGATGCGGAAGAAAAAGGAATTCTCAAAAAAGGCTCTGTTATTATTGAGCCTACAAGCGGTAACACGGGTATAGGTCTTGCTTCTATCGGTGCTTCGAGGGGCTACAAGGTTATAATCGTTATGCCCGACACTATGAGTAAAGAAAGAGTTTTGCTTACTAAAGCCTACGGTGCAGAGGTTATTCTTACCGACGGCAAAAAGGGTATGCAGGGCTCTATCGACGAGGCTGTAAGGCTCTCAAAGGAATACGAAAGTGCGTTTATCCCCTCTCAATTCGATAACGGTGCCAATCCCCTTTCCCACTACAAAACAACGGGTCCTGAAATATGGCGTGACACAGACGGCAAGGTTGATATTCTCGTTGCAGGTATCGGCACGGGCGGTACACTTTCGGGTACGGGTAAATATTTAAAGGAGCAAAACCCCGAAATTAAGGTTGTCGGCGTTGAGCCTCTCAGCTCTCCCCTTATTACTAAAGGCGTTTTCGGTCCTCACGGCATTCAGGGAATCGGTGCAAACTTTATTCCTGAAAATCTCGACAGAGATATTTACGACGAAATAATTGACGTTTCAGACGAGGATGCTTTTACCTATGCACGAAAAATGGCTAAGCTTGAGGGTGTTGCCGTTGGTATTTCGTCGGGTGCGGCTCTTTACGGTGCTATTAAGCTTTCAAAACGCCCCGAAAACAAGGGTAAAACAATTGTTGTTGTCTTAACCGACACAGGCGAAAGATATCTTTCAACAAAGCTTTTTTCAGAATAATCAGTATTTACTATATAATTAAACTATATCTTGCGAGGTGCAGATAATGGATAAATTTTTAGAATCTATGGAGCTTATTACGGGTACAGTTAAAAATCTTGACTCTATCAGCGGTAATTGCTTTTTGAAAAACGACGAGGCTAAAGGGCTTATCCCTCAAAGAAACGAGGTTGTAAAGGTTATTAAGGACTTGCAATCTCTTCTCTTCCCCAACTATTTCAAGCATAGTGAGGGTAGCGAAAACGTGCTTTCACAAACAGAGCTTCTTCTTAATATTTACAACCGTCTTGCAGAGCAGATTAAGGGCGCTTACGCTTTTAACGGTACTGATATGAAAAAATCACCCGAGGAGCTTTGCAACGAATTTATTGCCCAGCTTCCCAAGGTGAAAAATCTTCTTATTAAAGATATTGAGGCTATTTACGAGGGCGACCCTGCTGCAAAATGTCATCAGGAGGTTTTAATCTGCTACCCCGGCTTTTACGCAATTTCTATTTACAGATTGGCTCACGAATTATACATACTAAACGTGCCTCTTATCCCTCGAATTATGACGGAATATGCCCACGAAAAAACGGGTATCGACCTTCACGCAGGTGCTACCGTCGGTGAATATTTCTTCATAGACCACGGCACAGGTATTGTAGTTGGTGAAACTACAACTATCGGTGACCACGTTAAGATTTATCAGGGCGTTACTCTCGGTGCGAAAAGCTTTGAGGTTGACGAAAACGGTAACCCCGTTAAAGATATCAAGCGTCACCCCGACATTGGAAACAACGTTGTTATTTACGCAAACGCTACCATTCTCGGCGGTAACACAAAAATCGGTGACAACTGTATTATCGGTGGTAACACCTGGCTTACACATTCAGTTGAGCCCGGCACTACTGTTTACTACAACGGAAAGTGAGAGGTAAAAATTATGGCTGTAAAATATAAAATTACTAACCCTTACGAAAGCGTTTCTCACCTTTTAGGTGCGGATGAAAACCACTATAAAACAAATCTTCACACTCATTCAACCTACAGCGATGCAAACTTTACTATGGTTGAAATGATTGAATCCTTTTACGATTACGATTTTGATATTCTCGCCTTTGCGGAGCACGGCGTTCACGGTAAAGAGTGGGACAAGGAGCCTACTTTAGTAAATCTTTATAAATTCCAGAATCTCTGGCACGGAAAAAGAGCCCATATAAACTCGGAGCAATACAAGGCGATTCTTGATGGTACATATAAAACAAAAGAAGGCAGACGCACTAAAAAAAGAGGTCTTTTAAGCATTCCCGGTGCTATTGAGGCAAATATGCTTACCCTTGTTAAAAACCACGTAAACGGCTACTTTACCGACGATTCCTTAGAGGGCATTTACGGTAAAGAAAACAATTTTGAAGCACCCATTAAAAGAATTGAGGAAACAGGCGGTCTTTCTCACATAAACCACCCTACCGACTGGTTACAGGCAGTAAAATACCCCGACTGTGCAACAAAAAAAGAGAACGTAGATTTCTTTGCCGATATTTTAAGAAGATACAAATCCTGCCTTGGTATTGAAGTACTTAATATGTACGACAAGCCCAACTTCTGCGACAGAATTTTATGGGATTCGCTTCTTAAAGTGCTCATTCCCGAGGGCGAAAGAAGCGTTTGGGGCTTCGGTAACAGCGACGCTCACAGAGTCCACGAGGCTGACACCGCATTTATGGACTTTATTCTTCCCGAGGCTACAAGAGAAAACGTTCGTACCGCTATGGAAAAGGGCACGTTCTTCCCCGTTGCAAGATATGCAAAATACGAATTAGGTGAAGATTTTGTCGGCGAGGGTGCTTACCCCAGTGTTACGGAAATTACCGTTGACGAAACCGCCCAGACAATTACAATTACGGGCGAAAGCTGTAACGCAATTGAATGGATAGCTGACGGAAAGGTTATCTTTTCAACTACCGCCGAAGCAGACGGAAAAATCACCTCTACTATTGACTTACTTTCATTTGCAGACAATATCAGCTGTTATATAAGAGCACGGTTAAAGGGTAAGGGCGGTATTTGTATGACACAGCCCTTTACCTTAGACGACGGTGACATCAAGCGTTTTGCACAGCCTATCCCCGAAAAGAAAAAGCTTTCTAAAAAAGAGCAGTTAAAAGAAAACTTCCTTAACACAAGATTAGGTGTTGTGGTTTATAGGATGATATTAGGGCATTAAAGGCTCACTTCGTTCACTTTTTTAAATGGCAAATGGCAAATTGGAAATGGCAAATTTTAGAACTGCGTTGGCATTATAAAGATGCCAGTTTCCGGATACCCGATGCTTTGCAAAATGGCAAATTGGAAATGGTAAGTGGCAAATTTCGGAACTGCGTTGCCGATTATAAAGCTTCGCAAGGAGTAAAAAAATTGAATATATGCGAAGCCTATCCCTCTTTTTTGCCTTGCAAAAAGGAGGGGGGACCGCCCTTCAACAAACTTTACATAGTGATATATATATTTCGTGCCTGTTTGCTTAGAAAAGAATTGATTAAACCGGGGCGGTGGGTGGTACTCGCAAACCAATTGACTCCTACAATAACCTATAACGGTAAAGAAATGAATTAACCTTTAATTAATAGGATAATAATATGGACAAAAAAACAGATAAAATATTAGTTGACCGTTCTCGTCAAATGAAAAAAATCCAACTGAAGAAGAAAATAAATTTTACGAAGAAAAAAGAACGGCATTTCTCGAAAATAACGGTTATAAAATAGTCAGATTTTACAATAGCGATATAAATTATCACATAAAAGATGTTGAGCATACTATTATCGGTGCTTGTAAAGAAAGAGCAAAAGAGTTAGATAAAGATATTGATATAGACTTTCTTTAATAAATTACACGAAACTTTAGCTTTATTGCTTTATCGTTGTAATTTATCTTATGAGTTAATGTATGGCGGGTACCACCCACCACGCTTCGCGTGGTCCCCCCTCGTATAATAAAAAAGTAACGAAAATACCAATAAAATGGTAAATATGTTACACTGAAAGAGGTGTTGTGGATTGGTTTGGTCCCCCTACCGCAAGACGGTTAAAATGGAGGCTCCAACCACAGACCTTTGCA
>JAGBCU010000050.1 GCA_017937865.1 Clostridia bacterium
CCTTGAAAAATGAGGTAGGCAACGGTACGGAGTTCAGGACGCTTTCAACAATGTATTACGATAAGCATTTATTGATAGGGCAAGCCTACGGCAATTACGATTATATCAATTATTCTTACGATAATCTTGACCGATTGACAGAAATCAAGTATAATGATAACGAAAATAAAAAGAAAACGTATATTTACGGAACGGACGGAAACGTTTCAAGCGTTTTAGATACCGCTTCAAATACCCGTACAAAATACGTTTACGATTTATCTGGCAGGCTCGTTGAAACGAAAGAATATTCAGGAACAAACCTTTCAGGCAATCAGATTGTTTCAAACACCGAATATTTTTATCAGGATAGAACAAATTACCTTACCTGGATGAACCATAATTCGCCCTTAGGTAATTTAGCTGTTGCTTTTGACTACGGAATTTTAGCAAACGGTCAGATGCCCGACCAGGTTTACAACGTCTGGTGGAACTATACAACCCATTTATCAAGAAGCTTTGACGGTCTTGGTAGGCTTTCTTCATCGGTTATCAATAACGTTCTGACAACGAGTTATTCATATAAAGACGTTTCTGATACTCAGACTACTACTCAGCTTCAAAGTATGGTTACTCCTGCGGGTACTTTTACCTATACTTATGACAGCTTAGGTAATATTACAAGTATCTTTGACGGTGTAAATACAATATCCTACGAATACGATTCTCTTAATCAGCTCGTAAGGGAAAATGACCAGAAAAATAACGTTACTTATACTTACGAATACCTTAACGGTAATATTTTAAGTAAAAAGCAGTATGCCTATACCACAGGTGCTTTAGGTGAGGTAGTTAACACAATTAACTACGGTTACGGTGACAACGTTTGGAAGGATTTACTTACAAGCTACAACGGTATGAATATTACTTATGACAATATAGGTAATATGACGTCGTTTAACGGCAAAACTTATTCATGGCTCGGTCGTCAGTTGCAGTCCATTAGCGGTCTTGCAACTTACACCTATAATATGGATGGGCAAAGAATAGGCAAAAAAACGTCTAATGCTGATATAACCTATTATTACAATGGCGATATTCTTGCAGGTGAAAAGAACGGTAATACTGTTACTTCCTTTATGTATGATGAAAACGGTGATTATATCGGTTTCAATTATGCCGGTATGAATTTCTATTACATAAAGAATGCTCAGAATGACGTTATTGCTATCGCTGACAGTAGCGGCACTGTTGTTACAAGGTATACCTACGATTCTTGGGGCAAGTTGATTTCAGTGACGGGAAATGCATTACTCGGCACATTAAACCCCATTCGTTACAGAAGCTATTACTATGACAACGAATCAGGCATGTATTATCTCCAGTCAAGATATTACAATCCTGAAATTGGTAGGTTTATTTGTGCGGATGAAGTTGATGTGGTATCCGTATCACCCGACAGCGCTAACTACGACAAAAACCTTTTCGCTTACTGTGATAATAATCCGGTAGTTAGGGCGGATAGTAGTGGGTATATATGGCATATAGTTGGTGGTGCTGCTTTTGGTTCTTTATTTGCTGGAATTATGACGATAGGTTCAAATTTATTATCAGGAGAATCTGTAACAAAAGGTCTTGCAACTTCAATGGTAGCCGGTGCTGCGAGTGGAGCACTTGCTGCGAGTGGTATTGGTATTGTTGGAATGGTTGCAGGGAATACAGCGATATCTATGGTGGAAAATGGAGTTAATCAAATTATCGAAAATAATGGATTTGATAATTTTGATGTAAAAGATATGGTAAAAGATGGTGTTGTTGGGGGTACCTTTGCTGCTATCGGAGGTAAAGGTAGTGGTTCAAAACATCTTACCAATCTTGGCAAACAGTCGGTAAAACGTACTTTTAACGCTGTAACAAATAAAGGTTTAAAGGCTGGATTGAAAGAAGCTGGAAGAGCATTTGTATCTTATCAAAAAAACACTGTAAAATATTATGATGATTTTGGTAAGGGATTAATTAAAGATTTTTTGACATCGGTTTCACAAACATTCTTATCTAAATTATTGTAATAATTGGGGGTGCTTTTTTGGTATTATTAATTTCTGCATATTGGATAATGATAACATTGATGTTGCTTGTATCTATGTTTTTTATTCACGGCTTCATCGGTGGATTTATTCATCATTTATTAAATAAAAATGCGATAAAAAAGAGACGAAAAGGACAAACAATTAAAGAAAGTTTAACGTTTAGTAGATTTAAAGATGTACTACCTAAATCGTGTTTAATTTTTTATTATTTTATAATTGTTTTGCATTTTGTCTTTTTGTTGGTTATATCTATTTTTATAATGATAGATTGTTCTGCGGATTCAATAAGAAAAGTATTCGGTTTTTTGTTCTGTTTTGATTGTGTTTGGATTTCTGTTGTTTGGTTGCTTTTTTGCTCTCCGAATAGTAAGAGTTATGCTTATGATAGGTGGTTTAAAAAAGAAACTAAAAAAATAAAAAACAAAAGAAATAACACAGGAAGATAACATAGGAGACGGTTCTATGTGTTAGTCTTGGAATCTCGTAATTCCTTTAAAATCAAGGGTTTTGCCGCTTTTAAAAATTTGAATAGAGGGCAGTTTTGGGGATAGAATAACCCGAAACTGCCCTTTAATTTTTATATAAAATATTCCGATGCAGGTAAAAAGGTAATCTATACCTCAGCTGAATATATAAGAAACGGTGACACAATCAGGGGACGGTTCTGTGATTGACAACTAAATAATCATATGGTATATTGTTTTTGAGGTGGTAAAGATGCCAAGAGTAGCAAGAGAGAAAAGCGAAAGCAATACATACCATATAATGTTGAGAGGAATCAATCAGCAACAGATTTTTGAAGATAATGAAGATTATTTGAAATTCATAGATGTATTAAAAACTTATCAAGCAATATGCGGATATAAAATTTTCGCGTATTGCTTGATGGGTAACCATATACATTTGTTGATGGAATTTGGGAAAGAACCGATAGAACAAGCTTTTAAAAGAATTGGTAGTAAATATGTTTATTGGTATAACGTCAAATACCAAAGAAAAGGACATTTATTTCAGGATAGATTTAAAAGCGAGCCTGTAGACGATGATAATTACTTTTTGACTGTTATCAGATACATTCATCAGAATCCTGTTAAAGCCGGTTTGTGCAAAAATATTGAAGATTATAAGTATAGTAGTTTTAATGAGTTTCTAAATGAATCTGAAATTGTTGATTCTGAATATGTGTTCTCAATTTGGCCTAAAAAGTCATTTATTGAATATAACTATGAGCCAACTTCGGTAAAGTGTCTTGATATTGAAGAAAAAATAGTTAAAAGAGTGACGGATGAAGAAGCAAGAAAAATTATAAAAAAATATTCAAAGTGTGATAATGTAACAGAATTTCAGGCACTTCCTGTTGCAAAAAGAGATAAATTTTTAAAAATGTTTAAAGAAAAAGGCGTTTCTATACGTCAAATCAGCAGATTGACAGGGGTAAGTTACTATGTTGTGCAGAAAATTTAACTCAATCATAGAACCGTCCCCTGATTTTACACAAAGGTTTTTATCGTTTTAGTGTTTATTTAAATTAAAAAATCAGGGGCGTTTTTCGTTTGGAAAATCACCCAATCACAGAACCGTCCCCTGATTTTCTGAAGATAAAAAATGAAAAGAATCGCTATGATTATTGGATAGCAGTATATGTTGAGTATGGTGATGGTAAAGGAATATATATCCCAACAACACCGATATCATATTCAAGAGCAATATTGTATGTTCGTGGCGGAGGAAATGTGTTCGCTGATTCGAAAAATAATGCTTATCGCCTAGCTTTAGCGGTAGGTAATGGGCGAATACCAACTAAACCAGAAATACATCAAGATAAAGATGGTTCAACATTAGGATATTGGTGGCATTATCACGATGGGGGCAGGAATGGAGGACATATATTCTATGTTAAATAAAAATATTGGGATAAATTTTAGCGATTTGCTTGATAATTACAACGAAATAATAAATTATGTTAGTAAGAACTCCGATTCATTTTCGGTGATTTCAAATTTGAATAAACCATACTCAAAGCAGCCTCCAAATTATGAACACGAGAATGTTTTGAAGGTTCTTGAGCCATTTCTTGAACGATACGTTATTGGAATTAAAAGTTGGCCTGGTACAATTACAAAAGATAACCACAAGGTTATGATTACCTATCGTTTATGCAAGGAAAGCAGAAGTTTGTTGAAAGAAATGCCTAATTTCTTCTTACCACTAGAAAATGGATTACCTGAAGATATATGCTTTTTTAGAAATCAAAAACCATGGTTTGTAACAACCTCGCACGAAAAGACTGCATTTATTGTAGATGCAACAAATGAGGATGTTTCATATTTAAAGGAAATGGATATTACAGTTTATGAGTAACATAACATAAGACACAATCAGACTAACTATTATGGCAATCAGGGGACGGTTCTATGATTGAGCCTTAAATTCCTTGATACACAAAGGTTTTTATCGTTTTAGTGTTTATTTAAATTAAAAAATCAGGGGCGTTTTTCGTTTGGAAAATCACCCAATCACAGAACCGTCCCCTGATTTTTACGACGGTACAAAGCTTATCTTTTTGTACGACGAAAACGGCGATATTTTCGGCTTGACTTATGGCAACGACAATTATTATTACATCAAAAACGCCCAGAATGATGTTATTGCTATTGCAAACAGTAGCGGTAATGTTATTGCAAGCTATACCTACGATGCTTGGGGCAAGGTTCTTTCAATAACAGGCGACGTTGCTTGGCTTGGTCAGATTAACCCCATTCGTTACAGAAGCTATTACTATGATAACGAGTCAGGGTATTATTATCTTCAGTCAAGATATTACAATCCTGAAATTGGTAGGTTTATTTGTGCGGATGGTGTTGTATCCGATGTTGGTGGCGACGTTTTAGGTTATAACATGTTTGCATATTGCTTTAACAACCCCGTTAATTTGGATGACTCGAACGGTAATTGGCCGAAGTGGGTAGAAAAAGTAAAAAAAGCAGTTTGCTTAGTTTTGTCGACATTGATATTAACACCGATAGTCAGAGGCTCAAAAGATGTAAAAAAGACTCATGTTAAAGAAGAAATTCCCATTGTAGATGGCGGAGTGATTTTTGGTGGGGTGAGTTTAACTATAACAACTACTGAAGAGGATGAAGAACCTGGTCTATTTTATAAATTTGATGATGATGGAAATGATTCTTCTTCAACAGGTTTTGGAGTTAATAATAACAAAAGGTCAGAAGTAGGTTATAGTGACGAAGGGAATGTTTTTTCGAATACACAAATATTACCCTTTGTACATGTTGGAGCATCATTAGGAATAGATGGGGTTGGCGGTTTGATAGGTTTAGATATTGGTAATACCGCAATTGATCTAGAAGGTAAAGTGGGTTGGGGTACTTTGCTATTGTTTCCGGCAGTTGTTACGGTGCTTTTTCTCTGTAATAGTGGTGAGGGGAATCGTACTCCAGTTCGTCAATACTAGGAGGTTTGATTATGATAAACAAGCGAAATAGGTATGTGATTGGTTTGATGTTTTCGTTTGTATGTTTTTTTTCTATGTGTAGTGTTTTATCCCATGTATTAGCGTATGGAACTGTTACGTTAAATAACACAACTGAATTTACCGCAACAGTTATAAATGTTGTTACAAAAGGTAGTGGCGATGATGAGAGTATAGTAATTATTACAGAAGAATATGGTGATAAATTACGTGTTTTTCGTTATGATAAGTTTGCAGAAACTCAAGAGTTTTTAAATATAAAAAAAGGTGAAGTTATTAGTTTTAGAATAGAAAATTCTTGGGTTGAGAAACTTGATTATGTTAGTTTTGTGAATATTGTCCAACTTAGGACGGAAACACGAGAAGTTTTTTCAGTTATCAATTATGGTGATACTAATGAAAACGATACTAATAATGCCATTTTTGTAGGAGTGTTTGTCTGTTTTGTCTTTATTGGCGTTGCTGCTTTTTGTGTAAATAAACTATACAAGACAAGCCGATATTATAAAAAACGGACAAAGCCTGATTGGTGTAAATTTTGACAGGACAGGGCAAGAAAGTACACATAACACAGGGGACGGTTCTATGTCCTGTTTCCAAAAGTCTTGAAAATCCTTTAAAATCAAGGGTTTTACCGCTTTTTAAAATTTAATCATAGGGCAGTTTTGGGGATAAAATAACCTGAAACTGCCCTTTAATTTCTATATCAAATATTCAGATGTAGGTAAAAAGGTAATCTATACCTCAGCCGAATATATAAGAAACGGTAACTATTTGTATAAGCAAACAGACCAACTTGGTAACGTTACAAGGTATAACTATGACCAGCTTGCAGGCAGGCTTTATTCGGTAACCGATGCTAAGGGTAATACAACAAAATATACATATAACAACGATACAAATCAATTATTATCCGTTTCCTCAGGCGGAATGACAAACTATTATGCCTACGAAAACGATAGGCTGACCTTTATCAATTCCAATAACAGCGTAGGGTATAAATTTACCTATGACAACTTCGGAAGAACCTTGAAAAATGAGGTAGGCAACGGTAC